>NZ_BAAGGY010000022.1:0-54161 GCF_054658635.1 Agathobaculum sp. TL06 | reverse complement strand
ACTTGGTCTCTCCGCCAACCGTCAGGCGGCAGCCGCCGCACATGCCCGTGCCGTCCACCATGATCGTGTTCATGGAAACAATGGTCTTGATGCCATAGGGGCGGGTGGTTTCCGCTACGAACTTCATAGTGAACATCAAAACAACCGTCGGCAGGGTCTGCACCATCACGCCGCAATAGATCGCGCCGATCAGCAGGCCGATCCGGATATAGCGCGTCTCCTCCCTGCCAGTCATTTTTGGCTTGTAGAGCTAACAGTACCCATCAGGAAGCCGCTGTAAGAGGATAGGATCGCTACGGCAAATGCTGCCAACAGGATCGCCATGAACCACTTCGGCATAATCGCGATCAGCATCTGTGAACAGACCAGCTTGTTGCTGATGCCCTCAAAAGCAGGCATAGAACGCGCCGTCAGAGAAAGGACAATGGAGATCACGCCGACGATGACATTCATCGGGCCGACAAACCACGCAATACGCTTGAGAAATTTTTCATTTTTGCAGGATGCCGCCGTCTGAATGGTTTGCTGGCCGGTCAGATGCGCAAAGAACGGCGCGATGCAGAGCAGATCGGAAGCGCGATATTGATGAAATGATCCCATCTGCCGGTAAACGATACGAACTGCTGACCGAAGTCCGGATTGCTGACGTAATATTCACGAATCGAATCGAAATTGTAATTCGGCAGCTGAACAACCAAAAAAGCCAGCGTGCCAAACATGCTCACATACAGGATAATTACCTATCCTTTTATAAAAATAATTGGTATTTTCTTTAGTCATTTTCACATATGGTTTTCTCAATATCCCCCTACTCACTCAACCTTTTATTTTCCGGCCTTCAGACAAATGTAAACGGTAGACTCTGTCTTCATTTCTACATTGCAATCTCTTTTTTATTTGAAAATATACAGTCATTTACAGTACATAGTAGTAGTTATTAAAGTCCCTCTCCAAGGGCTGTGCTACACTGTAAGGGATGCTGTGGATTGGTTTGATTCTCCTACCACAAGATGGTTCTTGAAAGGTTCCAACCACAACCCCTTACAATTTTGTTAATCAGTTAAATACCGCCAGACGGTTTATGGGGAACAAGGCTACAAAAGTAAGGCGTACTGTGGATGCAGCATCACATATTTAGCGTTGAAGGGATTAGTTATGGTAATTTCTGTTGGTATTGATGTCTCAAAGGATAAGCATGATTGCTTCATTCTCAGTTCGGAGGGTGAAGTCCTGGCGGATGCGTTCACAATCCCAAATACAATGGATGGGTTCAACTGCCTATTGCAGAGAATCCAGGACTGCACCACACCTCAGGACAAAATGAAAGTAGGGCTTGAGGCAACCGGGCATTACAGCTACAACCTGCTCGGGTTTCTTCTTGACAACGGTCTGGCCACCTATGTCTTGAACCCCTTGCGCACAAACCTTTACCGAAAGAGTCTCAGTCTGCGAAAGACTAAAACCGACCGGGTGGATGCACGAACGATTGCTTCTATGCTGTTATCCGATGTGGGCCTCAAACCCTACACGGATACAGCATACCACAATGAGGAGCTAAAGTCACTGACCAGATACCGTTTTGACAAAGTGAAAGAGCATGCCAAGCTGAAAAGCTCTATCGCTCGACTGGTCTGCATCCTGTTTCCAGAACTGGAAAAGCTCGTTCCTTCTCTGCATATTACTTCTGTCTACGCCCTACTGGAGGAGTTCCCCTGTGCCAAACAGATCGCCGCCGCCCATTTGACAAGGCTGAAAACACTTCTTGAAACCGCTTCTAAAGGCCGCTACAAACGGGACATGACTCTTGAAATCCGGGATGCCGCCAGAAACTCTATTGGCTCCTGGATGCCCGCCAAGTCTCTTGAATTGCAGCATACCATCCGGCTCATCCGCGAACTGGATAATGAAATTGCTGAAATTGAAGAGCAAATTCAATTCATTATGGATGAACTTAATTCGTCCCTTACCACTATCCCCGGATTGGGTTTCCGTATGGCCGCCATGATTCTTGCTGAAGTTGGTGACTTCACCCGTTTTGATTCCCCAGACAACTTATTGGCCTATGCTGGGATGTCTCCCTCAACTTACCAGTCCGGGCAGCTCAAAAATTGCTACCCACACATGGAAAAGCGAGGCTCTCGATATCTGCGCTATGCCCTTTACAACGCAACCAAGTATGTTTGTCACTGGGAGCCGACATTCGCCACTTATCTCGCTAAGAAACGGGCTGAGGGCAAACACTACAATGTTGCTATTTCCCATGCAACCAAAAAGTTGGTTCGTCTAATATTTGCCATGGAGAAATCCAGGCAACCGTATTGCTCAGAGGCTTGAGCGCAACTGCTTAAATAGCCAGCAGAGGTCTGACAAGACCTTAGCTTTGCTATACCCTTTTTGAGCCATCTTTTTTCACCACCACCATTCATTTTGGGGTTGACTTCTAATAGTTAATCTTTCAAATATCCAGCACCACCGCTTCTATCCTGCTCTCTGCCATCCGGCTTATCCGGTATATCTTCTCGCAGAATTTTTCCAGGCTGAACTCCATCCCTGGGTCATCGGCGTCCAGCAGCAGGCCTACCACAGAACACCGCGCATCATGTACCGCGTCCTGCAGCTGTTCCGCCAGATCCTCAGATATTGCGCGCTTACCGTCCGTGATGAACAGGATATCCGCGTCCTCAAACGCTTCCTCGTTTATCAGCCGCATGGCCTCGCGGACCGGCGTCTCAAAATCCGTGCCGCCGTCAAAGAAATGTTCGGCAGCGGAAAGCAGGTCGTTGGTCGTGTACTGCCCCGGCAGGAAACGGTCTGTCCGTATCTGGCCTTTGCCGGAGAAATGGATCAGCGCAAATTAGCGCCCTTCATGCGCGCAGATATCCTGCACGGCCAGCGCCAGCGCTTTACCCCACGCGGCGTTCTCGCCCTCCGTGGATCTGGACTCATCCAGACAGATGATGATATCGCCATGCCCTTTGTGGATGCGCTCCCGCTTTGTATATTGCAGTAGTCCTTTCGCATTGTACTTACGCAGGAACAGCGGCGTCGTCGCTGGGGACGCCAGCAGCGCCAGCTCGCCGGAAAGCAGGTTTTTCAGGTCGCGCCCGCGCGTAATAGCGTATTTCTCCCCGCGGCCGTGCGCGTAGTCGTTCTTCCGCAGGTCGGACAGCATCTCCTTCATGCGCCCCAGCTGACGGGTGACGCCCAGCAGCATCTCATTGCTCTTTACCCTGTCCATTAGCTCGCGGTCATGGGCCGTCTGCTGCGCTGTATTTTCAGACGTCCCATCTCCCCAGCATCGCCGTACATAGCGGGCCAGAAGCGCGGCATCCATGCCTTGCTGCAGCGCGGTATGCATCGCCGCTTGTGTTTCTGTCTGCCGTTTGCGCAGCTTATCCCGTATCATCCCGGACACGGCCTGTATCTGCTCCGCCGTGCTTGCCGTCTCTGCGGCAGCGCGGAGCGCCTCCGGTGTTTTGAGCGGATCGGCCTGTGCTTCCCGCACCAGATGATACAGCTTTTCCGCCGCCGCGTCATGGCGGCGCACCAGCCGTTCCAGCACGGGCAGCAGCCTGCCCGCCGCCCGGTCGATACCGTGTACTGCATCAGAAAGCGCCTGCCGCACCGTGCGCGCAGCTTCCATCGCTGCGCTGTCCTCCCCCTTGCACAGATGGTGCAGGGCGGCAAACTGTCCGTTATCCTGCATCCCCTCCAGCAGATATGCCCAGACAAGGCGCGCTTTGGGGGACAGCTCTTTTTCGCTGCACCAGCGGTATGTATGCGCATAGAGCAGATGGAACAGGTCGGCCAGCAGCGGTGCGGCAGCATCCAGCCCATTGGCTGTGCAGCTGTCATGGAACACCATGCGCTCCAGCCGTGTCGGCCGGGTACAATGCTCCGTCCGTTCCGGCCTTTGGTATGGTGCAGTAAGATTGAATAACGGTGAGTTTACGATCTGATCCAGCGAAGAAAAGCGGTATCTCATCCAGCACCTCCAAGTTATCAGGTGGAAAAGCAGGGCAGACGCCCTGCTTTTCCATGTCGTTCTACTCCTGTTTCTCCATATCATGCTTGCCGCTCAGAACGGCGGGTTGGGGTCAGGCACACCGCCCGGCCCCCATGCGTAGCTTTCCGGTACGCCGGAGAAGCTCGGTGTCGGGTACTGTGCCGCAGCGCCGGGTACCGGCTGCGGATAGCCCAGCGCCGACGCCGCCTGTACCGTCACCGCAGGCACGGCCTGCGGGGCAGGCGCAGCCGCGGGCTGTGTGCTTGGCTGTGCCACCGCCGCCGGCTGGGGCGCCTGTGCCGCTGCCGGCTGTACCGCGGGCGGGGCAGCATACCCCTGCGCCGCGGGTACGACTTGCTGCGGTGCATATCCGGCTGCGGGTGCTGGTGCAGAGACCGGAGCAGGTGCAGCCGCGGGCTGCGCCGCACCGTCCGGCTGGGCGTCCTCCGGCTTTTTATCCAGGAAATGCACGTCGCCCCGTACCACCTCAAACGCGGAGCGCTTTTCGCCCGTTTGCTGGTCCTGCCATTCGCAGCGTTGGATCGCGCCAACGACGCAGAGCAGGCGGCCTTTGCGGCCGTACTGCAGCACGAACTTCGCCTGCTGGCCGAACACCGAGCAGTCGAAAAAGTCCGCTTCCGGCTCGCCGTCACGCTTGTAGTCGCGGTCCACCGCGATGCGGAAGCTCGCGATCGGCTTTTCCGGGTCTTTCCCGCGCTGGTCGGGGTCCTTGGTCATACGGCCTATCAGGATGATCTTATTCAGCATTCTGTTCTCCTCCTTCTTGTCATGCTGCGGATTGTAGTACGGCCAGCTGCGCCAGCGGGGACGGGGTGAACGAGCACGCCTCATGCGCCCTGCGGTTCAGCTCCTCGAGCGACGCGAGCGCGTCCCCCGCCTGCCGGTGCTGGTCGTCGGACTGCGCGGCGGCGTCCAGCGCCTGCCACTCGCGGTACAGCGCTGCGAAACCGGCGCGGAGCTGTACGAGCGCCTTGGCCTTCTGGCCGTCCGGCGCGTCGTTGAATGCGCCGAACGCGTCCTTCGCCTTCGCCAGCAGTTCTTCCAGCCGCGTGCGGAGCGGGTCGTCGCACAGGCGCATGAGCACGGTCTGCACCTTTTCTATCTCCGCCGGTTCGTTCCAGAGGTAGTTCTTCAGCTGCAGCAGGTCCTCCGGCTGCACTGCGGCATGGCCGGCGAGCCAGGCCGCCGCCTGCGCCACCGGCCCATAGCCGAAGAACGTGCGGTCGGATACCGTGATACCCTCCCGCCGCAGCTCGCACAGCACATCGTCCATCAGCTCATTGACCGCCTCCGGAATGGAGACCAGCGCCACCTGCGCCTGCATGGCGTACAGCTCGTCCAGCGAGAAAGTCGCCCTCACCTCGCCAAAATGCCCGCCCTGCTTGTTTTGCAGCACGGCGAGCCGCGCGCTGCGTTCCTGCACATCACGGGTCACCACGCGCAGCTGGAAGCGGTCATAGAGCGGGGCGAGGATCTGCTCCTCTTTGTTGCGGAAGTTCGGCAGCTCATTGGACGCCGCGAAGAACGAGATCGCGGGGATATCCACGGTCACGCCCTCGTTGGTGTACCGGCGCTCGTTGAGCGCGGTGAGCAGCGAGTTGAGCAGACCATCTCCCGCCTGTAGGCTAAGCGTCCAGCGCCTTACCATATTGCTATGGCAGGTTTCCGGGCGCTCGCCTCGGAACCGGACTTACACCTCTCAATGTATCCGGCTCCCCACTTGCAATTAGTCCATCTTGTTACTGTGTATTTTCCGGTGGCATTCCACGCATACAGCAAGGGTTTTACGTTTGCGGGAAATCATGAACTGTTTCCAAGGCTCTTTGCCCTTCAGATTTTTGAGTTTTCTTACATGATGCATTTGGAGAGGCACGTTTTCTTTTCCACAAAATTCACATTTTTCTGCTTTTATTCGTTCCATGAGACTATTCTGTCCACTGTAGACAATTAAGAGCCAGTGCGTAATAATTATAAAAGCCTCTGATTTCCGCATTGTAACGTAACAGGATTTCCAAATCGTCATTGTTTCTCAGATATACTCTTGCCTGCGGTTTCCATACCTCTTTACCGTTATGAACGACAATTTTCATCGCATTATATTCCAGCAGTTTGTCTCTGATTTTCCCTGCTGGGATTTTAAGGACAATTTTGCCATTGTTATATCGCGTCGGTGCTTTTTTCTTTCCAGGCATGGGCAACTGCGAGTATCTGACTGAGATTTCATACCCGAGGAAATGTGCAGAGGAGGTTGCGTGGGTAATCAAGGTCTTTTCATCCGAAAGCTTCAACCGTAATTGGTCTGATAGAAAATTTTTGATGTCTTGCTTGATTTTCCTGCAATCCTCTTTACTTCCAATGACACCAATCAAAAAATCATCGGCATAACGCTCATATCCGATCCTTTCGTCATGTTGCCCTGTTTGGTATATATCCGCTGATAAGCGATGCAATACATTTCAGGATTGTACAACAATCTATAAATGCGCTCATATTGGTAATTAATATCCCTGCTGTGCCTTGATAGACTGTTTAGTACATTTACAGGATTTCTCATAGTGTCTCACACACTTTCACAGTATTTGTACTGATTCGCAAGCTGCCTTCCTTCGCCATGTGGACGGCTTTCCCGCCCTCGGACTACTATGAAGGCTCCGTTGCCATGCCAGATATTCAATGCCAAAGCATATAGCCGTATCAGGCGTTCCGGTTTAGGCAATCCCCGTTTAGCAATACAATAACTCAGCACGATGGATTGTCGGATACGATTTCCGTCCTTTTCCGCTGACAGCGGTACGTCGCAGATAAGTAAGCCTTGGATGCCCTCCTATTCAAGTGGAAAGCATCATCTGCGATACAGCGGCTATAGTCATCTTCCGCTGTAGACACGAGTGAGGCCGTTCAGACTGTCGTTCAACCAATCAGGGCTTTATCCTCATATCCATCTTTTCATCCAACCATTCAGTCGTGACCTGATGACTGGTCAACTTATGGCCTTTCCGACATGCTCTGGTCCCCCTATGGGTTTCCCCTCAGGGTAAGTCGAATGATGATAGGCACAGGCTCCTTGCCTACTGCTTTGCTACAGCAGCTTTATTGTAATGCCTTTACGGGCGCACTGAACACCTCGTCCAGAAAGCAGATATGCGCGTCCGGTATCTTGCCTGCCGTGATGGTCATGGGCGTGCCGCTGTGCAGCAGGGACAGCCCTTTCTGGTACTGTTCCAGAGCTGCCGTAAGGCTTTGCATCCGCGAAGCTGCACTGCTGTCCGCCGGGTCAGCGCGAAAATCGTCTGTCGCCTGTTCCAGCTGCTGCTTGAGCTTTTGATACGCAGCATCGTCTGCCAACACCTGCGCCGGGACAGCGCCCGGAATCAGGCTCGCCAGATCGAGCCGCCCGAACAGGGCTTCTTCGTCCGTCTGTTTGGACAGCAGGCGTTCGAACTGCTTTGCGCCCGTGATGCGCTTTCGGAACTCGTTCACCACGAAGCTCTTGGCCTGCCCGGGCGCACCTAAAATGAACAGGTTGCACCTGCTTAACAGCGCCAGCGCAATCGTCTGCACCAGCTCGTGCCGCTCCGCGGCCTCGCTGTTTACCTCCTCCATCACGGCCAGCATCTTATCTCTCAGCATTCCTTTTGTTCTCCTTTCCCGAGCAACTCTGACGCGCAGCGGAAGCCCTTTACAAACGAATCCTCGCGTTCCAGATCACGCAGCAGACCGATATCGTGCGATACCGCATCAGTATTCAGTGCCTTCAAAGTTCCTCGCCTCCCGCCTGGAACAGCACCTTTGCAGTGCCGGCATAGCGGATCTGGAAAACAATATCCGGATGCATCCGGTGCAGCAGGCCGGCCCGCTGCTTGAGGATATCCAGCTTCGCCTCTGGGACAAGGGTCGCGCACATCAGCGGCACGGGAAACGTGCCGTTTGCTATATCCACCGCGCCGAAGCGCGTATCGTCTTTCCCTTTCGCATAGAGCATGAGATTTGCCATCACGATACCTCCGTATCCTCTGTTTTGCCGGGCTGGATGCGCTTCACATCAAAGAACGCCGTGCGGAAGTCGTGCGGGGCGGCACAGTAAAAGAAGAACTGTGCCAGCCCGGTATCGATCTCCACCACGTCTCTGGTATGGATGCTTTCATCTGGAAGCGGCGAGGATACATCCCCAGCATTCGCCTGCTCATAGAAAGCTTTCGGGGATAAGCCGGTTTTCCCTTCTGCGCGCAGCCGGTAGCGGTGTGCAAGGGGGAACACAAGCTCCCTGTCTCCCGCTTCGTCCGCTTCCAGCAGCCGCGCCATCACAGCCGCCTGCTCATCCGCATAGCTGTAGATGCGGTACTCGTGCGGCGCTTTCCGTCTGGGACACCACTCCGGCGCCTTATACGCCGGATCGCTCTTGCGGAACGGCTTGCGGCGCTTTTTGTTCTCGAAACCTGCGCAGTAGCGGCTCAGGCCGTAGTCCAGATGCGCTTCACACCCGATACAGCCGGGTTCTGCGAAACTTTTCTGCTTAAACATCCTTTTCCTCCCTCAAATAGTCACAGATCTTATCCTTATGCGCTTCCAGCGGGAACCTTGCGCCGCCATGCCGGCGGCTCCACCGGCAGAGCGCGCGGTACAACAGCTTCAGCCGCGTCAGGCTGAGCCGCAGCCGCGCGCAGGCATCCTCCATGTCCTCCTGCAGCTCATCCAGCCGCAGCCGGATGACCGTCCGCCTGCCCGCGCTGGCCGTGGCCAGCTCTTCTTTCTGCAGGAAATATTCCGCTACAGCAGAGTCTGCAGACAGGCAGGACAGCACTCGGTACGGATAGAGCACGGACTCGTCATGCACCGGCAGCAGGTACTTGTCCATCTGGGACAGGAGGCGCGGCAGGAGTGGAATCTCCGCTTCTGAACCACGATACGGCTTTGGCAGTTCTGCGATCCTTTCATACGGGATCTCCCATGCCGGCGCGCTGTGCGGGTGGGGCAGCACCGTAACGTCCCCATCCGTTAGCAGGACGTCGTAAAGATGGTACGCCCCGCCGTCCACGATATGCCCGACGCCGATATACCATTGTCCGGACACGAGCAGACGGCTTGCGAAGAGGAAACAACAGTCCAGCATTTCATGCGGCGTCTTTACGGCAAACAGCCTGTTTTCCATGCTCACGCCGCACCTCCGTTCAGGGCCGCACGCCGCACCTCATACAGCTCCGGACAATACTCCAGCAGTTCGCCAAGCGAGAGCTCGGACACGAAATACGGACCGCTTTCCGGCCGGTCCAGATCGTCCGCGATAAAGCGGCGCGCCTGTCGTTCGGAGGGAAAGGTGAGCGCCTTGTCCAGGCTGCTCAGGTCCACCATGTGCCGGCCATCGTTCAGGAAGTGGTCCGCCACAAAGGAGTACCGTGAGCGGTACAGGTAGTACACCACATAAACGCCGGTATGTACACCCATCATGCCGCCTCCCTTCCGGGGGCGGCGCAGACGGGGAAACGGTACACCCTGCAGCTGCGGACAGCATGGGCTTTTTGCAGCGCTGCGCGTTCCTGCCGGATGATAACATCCGCCGGGTCTGCGCAGCGGCCGTCCGGCAGCACGTCATACAACGTGCCGCCGTCCTCCCTCCATGCATCCAGACTGAGCGCCACAGGCGCTTTGCGCTCTTTGTGCCGCTGGCGCAGCAGCGCGTTGCGGATGCGGCTGTATGCGATCGTCGTGAAGCGGTACTTCTGCAGGCTCTCGTCCGTCATGTACCGCTGCGCCGCGAGCATCAGCCCCAGCGCGGCTTCGCCGTACAGGTCCGTGTCCGCTTCCGTGCCGAGGTGCAGGTCATGCATCACACGGTAGATCAGGTTGTGATATCGCTCTGCTAGCGCGCGTTCGGCGTCCGTTAAGGGTCTCGTCATGGTCTTTCCGGTCATTTCAGGCAGCCTCCGTTTCTAAATTTGTCCTCTCTTTCTGATACACCACAAAAAAGTAGTTGAAGTCCCCGTGGTTCACCATGCAGCGCAGGCGGTAGTCGTTCACCACGCCCGCATACGCGAACTCGTATGTGGGACACCAGAAGTCATGCCGCTGCGCCTCCGGATTGGCGGCGCAAAAGCGCCGCATGGCCTGCGCGCTGTGCAGCACGGTCTTCCGCAGTCGCTTGAACACCGCGTTAGCCTCGTCTATGCTCTGGGCGGTGAGGAAACAGCTCCGCACCGGATACCACAGGTTCATCCGCCGCGGCTCGAACTGGCCTACCGCGCTGAGCAGGCGATCTTCCGGCCGCAGCGGGCAGATCTCCTCCGCTACGGCGGCAGGGATCAGGATCAGCTTTTTGTTTTTCATGTACGACTCCTTTTTCTCATGCAGCATTCTTCTTCCGTTTCGGTTTTTCCACTTCTTCCTGCGGCATACGCGTTGGCATCAATGCATGCAGCTCGTTTCCCGTGCGCAGCATCAGGGTGCCTTTGCTGTCGAACAGCAGGGCCGTCTCCTTTCCGCTCACCAGCTTCGCCGCCTGCAGCAGATAGTTGTAGGTATAGCAGAAGCCTTCCCTGGGGAGCGGCGTGCGGATATCTGCGGGAAGCTCTGTCCCGCTCCGCACAGCCTGTCTGTCCCCGCTGATATAGCCGATCTGCAGCATCCCTTTGCCCGTGCGCAGGATCACGCGCGCGCCGGCTGTGCCGCCAACACCTGCGCGGTGCAGCTCCGCACAGAACAGCGCGCCGTCCACATGAGCCTCATATGCCGTCTGGAAGCGCTCCAATACCGGCTTCAGGTCCATCGCCTGATAAGGGCTGCGCTGGACGGAAAAGACCATGCCCGGCCCGAGGAACAGCGCGGTATCGCCGTCCACACCGATCTTGCAGTGCGGCACGCCGCGGAACACCGCGAGCAGCGCCTTCATCGCGTCCGCCGGTATCAGCAGGTCTATCGGCTCATCCTGCGCCGCGTCCTCGCTCGCTACGGTCATGCGGAAGCCGTCGCAGCTGGATGCGCTGAAACGCCCGTCATGGACGGTGAGATGCACGCACTTCAGCTGCTCTTTCCCCTCTGCTTTGCCCTGCGCGGCGGAGAACAGCACCCTTGCGCTGACCTCCGCGAAGCCGGAGCAGTCCAGCAGCTGTGCGGGCGCGGGCGTACCCACGGCGGGGTACTTGTCCGCATCCATCAAAGGGAAGACAAAGGCGGCCTTCGCGTTGCGCACCTCGATCTGCCTGTTATCTGTGGCGACAGACGTTGCTTCGTCCGCAAAGGCGTCCAGCATCCGCTGGAACACCGGCGCGAACAGCAGCGCCTTGCCGTCCTCCTCCACGCGGCACGCATGCCGCACCTGTAAGGTGCAGGTCCGGCTGCGCGCGGTGAACATCACCGTGTTGGAAGCGGCGTCTGCTTCCATCAGGACGCAGGCATGCTCTTTGGATACGAAATATGTCCCGATCGTCTGGCTGCAGCGCCGGGCGATGGGCAGCAGTTCGGACCGGTTCGCCAAAAATCGCATCGTTCCATCAACTCCTTGTTTCCGTCATCCTGCCGGCTCCCACAGCGATAACTGCTCCAAAGGCTGGACGGCAGGTATCGCGGTTTTGATGGGTAGCGGCATCGTTCTTGTCTTTCTTTCCTCAGCTTTGGGTCTGCTCTGTGCCGGATGCAGCACCGCCATCTTGCGGAACGACGCCGCGATATCCTCCACCGCGTCCTCATGCCGGATGCCTTCGGCCAGCTCGCGGGCGAGCGCGGACATCATATCCTCGCTCTCGCTCATCGCGGCCAGCCCTTCGTCCGTGAGCACGCCGCCCTCGATCACGCCGGCCACCGCCAGCTTGGAGGCCATCAGCCGGATCGCGCGCTCCTGCATGGTGTGCCGGTAGTACAGGATGTACACCTCCACACGGGGCGCGGTCTGGTTGATGCGCCACGACCTGCGGCTCGCCTGACGGAACGTGAACAGCTTGAACGCCATGTCATAGAAGATGAGCGTGGTGAAATCATTGAGATCGAGCCCGGTCTCTACAAGACCGGGGTTCGTGATCATCACCTGCATCCCCTGCCGGAGGTGGTCTTCCACCCATTCTTCCCGTTTACGAGGCGGGACGGTATCCGATAGGATCTCGGCGCGGATACCGGCATCCGTGAGAAAGCGCTTTAGGCGTGTCCGGCTGTCCAGCCGCACCCAGTTGACGTAGAGCAGCACGCGCTCCCCGGCGCTTACCTTGCGGCGGATGATATCCAGCGTGCGTCGGTCCTTTTCCGTCTCCTCGTCTGGCGCGCCGCTGCTTTGCGGGACAACCAGCGGATTTCTTGTGACCGGATGCACGACCGGCTTATGCCCATACGGCTGATCCGGATAGGCCATCATGAGGTTGAGGAAAACAGACAGCAGTGCCTGCGCCAGCTTGCGGCCTTCGCGGCTGCGGTCTCGGAGGAGCCTGCGGAATGCGTTCTCCAGTTCACGGTATGCGGCCGCCTGCTGTTCCGGCAGCCGGAGCGGCACGGGGATCTCCTCGTACTCCGGCAGGTCCTTGCCCATATCCATGAGCGAGAGGAACACGCCGTTCTCCAGCAGGAAGCGGCTGTACACCAGCGGCGAAACGCCCGGCTTCTGCCGGGAACGTTTTTTCCGCTTGGCGGTGCGCCGGTTGCTGTTGTACCCGCCTTCCGTCACCTCGTAAGTGTCCTCTGTCACGCCATATTCCCGGGCGAACTGCGCGAAGTGCGCGAAACGGCGGTGGACATAGCCCAGATGGCTGATGCGCACCCATTCGCTCTGCGCTTCCGCGGTGGTGGCCGTCCAGAGGACGGCGCCGCAGTCTGCGCACTTGCGGTTGGCACGGGTCTCGGTGCGGAAAAATTCCGGCGTGGCGTCCTCCAATATCTGTTTGCCATACGCAAAGACCGGCATCTGTACGATGCTGCCGCAGTCCGGGCAGATAAAGCCCCGCCGCCGTTCGTTCCAATGCACCGCTGGGCGGCGCATATAGCCGTCCCGTGCGCTTTCCTTGGAGAGTACGGCAAAGACCGTTCGGCTTCCGCAGGCATACTCCGCATAGAGGGCGTCCATGTCCGACGGCGTCTGCACGATGGCAGCACGCGCGTTTGGGATGGCCTCCTCCAGCTCGCGCACCCATTTGCCCGTCATGTGGGAGGGGCAAAGGACGATATGCAGGCACTTCCGGCGCTTTTGCAGGAAGTATGCCTGCAAGGCCAGACTTCCAACCTTACTCTTGCCCGAACCGCATTCCGCAATGAGCAGGCCGAACTTGGCCGTTTGCAGCCTGCGCCGCAGCGCTTCCGCTGCGGCGAGCTGAGCGTCGTACAGCGAGTAGCCAGCAGTCTGTTCCACAAAGCGGTTAAGTTTCAGCACTTCCTCTGACAGCGGCTCCGCCGCCGGATCATACAGGGGCTGGAACTGCCCACGGATGCGGGACGCGATCACAGGGCCAAACGCCCGCAGGTATCCGGCCACGCCGTCTATGCCTGCAAACGCGTCCGGCTGGCCGGGCTGTGTGCCGGGGATACGGATAGCCCCTGCTTTCAGGCCGGCCGCAAGCACGTCCGCGATATTCTGATCGTCCGGCGTGCAGGTGAGCCGCCATGCTTCGAACGGCTCCGCCGTCGTGCGCACCATGCACGGCGTCAATATGCCGCGCTTCCGCAGGCCGTCTATGAGGTAGTCTGCGAACTGCGGGAGCATGGGGATCGTGCTGACACGGTCTATCTCGTGGTACAGCGCCTCTTTGTCTCCCGTCCGGCAGAGCAGGTAATGCTCCGCCTGCGGCCCGTCTTTCTTTTCTTCCTTTGTTTTATCATTTTCCTGTTCCTCCTTCCGCTGCTGTGTCCTGTCCTGCTCCCAACGGATCGCAGCTACCGCGTAGGCGCCTTCGCGGGATACCGTTTTGCGGTACTTCCCGCGCTCCGCCGTACACAAAATGCTGCCTACTTCCATGGATATCGTGACCGTGCCTCCGCCACAGATCGCAGCCGACAGCCCGGATACCACCTCCGGATAGCCGCCCACCCGTATGCCGGCCAGACGGCCGAACTGGCTGTCCACGATAACGGTGTCTGCGTAGCCGGTGAGCAGGATCTTCTGCGCTTCGTCCTGATAGCGTACTTTCATCAGCGTGTTTTCCATTGCATCTTTGGTCTTCCTTTCCTGTTTTTTGTACAAAAAAAGACCATACAGCATCCATAGAAGGATATCTGTATGATCCGTTTGCTTTTTCAGGTTCCGAAGTTCTGGTCACGGCCCGGATAGGCAGACAGCCTCCCGGGCGGGTTACTTGGACGACACATGACTTTGACCTGAATACATGTTAATGGTAATACTGCTTCGCCACCTTGAACAGTTGAACTATTTTCAACAGCATTGTTAGCTGGTGGGGACATATCTTAAGTGCCTTTTCTATTAGCAATTGAATCTTGGTTCGTGTAAATTTTTTCACCCCGCCTGTCTGCACTTGATAGTGTTTTCAGAATGGTCTAATCAGGTGTATACAGTTAGAGAAGAGCCTGCTGACGCGATACCTCTCCCACCCTACCCCAGTATTCCCAGCTGGGCGCTTTTTGTATGGTCTGCACAAACTGGGAGCATGCACGTCCTGTAACATGGTTCTGGCAATCAGGCGTAATAGTCAGGCGCTTTTTTCATTTCCTGCTGAATCATCACAGGATCATGGCTGAAAAAAACTTGCGCACGATATTTTTTCTGCAGGTCCTTAACCTTGCGGATGCTCTGCCTGTAGCGCAGGCTGTCATGCAGATTGGCAGGTGGAAAGCCTTCATAGTTCTTACGGTCAGCAATAGCATCAGATGGAAAAATCAGAGTACCGCTATCCAAGTGTACGACCAGGCCAACCAGACCAGGCGTGTGACCGGGCAGCAGAATAACTTCAATGCCGGGGAACAATTCTTCGTCGCGGTCGAGGTAGTGCAGACGCTTGCGTGGCCACAGAACATCCTCGCGAATAAAGAAACCGTGATCCACGAGGTTTTTTGAGGACATAACCATTTGACTGGCAAATGCAAGTTCATCTTTAGCAACAAAAAATTCTGCGGTATCTCCAAAAAGGCGGTCGTTTCCAATGTGGTCCATGTGCATATGGGAAATAATAACATAGTTGATATCAGCAGGTTTCAAGCCAAGCAGGTGCAACTGGTATTCCATTGTCATCGTGGGAGCTTGTTCCGCAAGAACAGTCTCTAAAATGTGTCGGGGCCATTCGTTTGGATCTCCCATACCGGTATCATATAATATCCAACCGGCTTGTGGATGATCAATTAATACAGCATAACTCGGGGTAGTGTTCATATGATGTGGCATATTTGGCTGCGCTCGAGTCGCCAGCGTCGAACCCCAATATGCAAGATTGGAATCGGACTGCATGCTACCGAGATCAAGAATATAAGCGCGCATTTGTTTCATACAGGTCCTCCTTATCTACGGTTGGGAACTTTCTCATGCCGCCCTTTTTGGGGGCGGCATGAGAAAGTTCCGATATATGGAATGGATCAGTGCAAAAGTGTCTACTGCGCTTGTGAACTTAGTCTGGAATCACTGCAAAAACTCTGGCTGGGAAGCTTGCCATCTCCACACGTGGGGCGATAACATACAGGCGCGCACCGCACAGTGGGAGCAGGTCCAAGTCTTTCATATCTTCGCAGATGACCGATCCCGCCTGCAGAACCAAATCATGTACCATGTCGCCACGGCTTTTTTGATTGAAATCGTCGATCAGTTGTGTGTCGATCCCAAGAACATAAACACCGCGCACAATCAGCCATTCCGCAGCCGAAAGTGAGCAGTACGGCACTCGCTGTTCATATGACGGTGTCATAAACTTTTTGTCATGCCCGCTGCGGAGAAGTACCGCTGCGCCATGCAGGTCGTACTGCGCCAGCGCCTGAGCAATATCAGCTTGGGTAAAAACGGGATTTCTCAACTCGTCCGTGCTATCGCCCAAATCAACCACAAAGGTTGGCAAATCAAAGCATTTTTCAAGCGGTATGTCGCAAACTTTGTACCCTGTTTCATAGCGATGATACGGCGCGTCGATGTATGTCCCACTGATATTGACCATGCTGATCTGATCGAGCAGCGCGGCAGAGGCTCCACCAAAGCGGCCACCGCATTGATCACGTGTTAGATATGCAGAAATTTTAACCGGCGGCATGCCAGGGTATGAAACCAGCCCGTTGCGTATAATATGGCTCAGTTCAACAAAGTGCATGCATCTTCCTCCTTTTATTTACCTGGTGGTGCTTAGAATCACTTCAGATGGACTACCTTTCGCAGGAAGATATGCAGGACGAAACAGAGGATCAGGAGAAGCATCGCGGTAGGAATCTGGATAGCCGAGAAACCAGCAATAACAAAACCAAGAATAAAGCCGACCAGGATAGTGATAATGCCAGAAGATGAAAACCTGGGAAGCGCTTCAGGCTCAATAAAGCTTCTCTTTCCGATAACGTAATACTCTGCAAAGATTGCAGCCAGCAGCGGTGCAAAGATATAACCGACGATCGTGCCAAAAGAAGAAATGATGCTGATATCTGCACCCAGGAACATAGCAATGGCAAGCGCGCCAGCGATTAGCGGCTGGCCAATAATAACAGCGAGGCGCGGGACTTTCAGACTGGCAGTAAGATGCGATGTAATCATCAATGTACTAGCGGGGACTGTGTTAGCCTGTGCAAAAAGTGTGAACAGGTTGCAAACAAGACCCATAGTGCCGCCAAGCGCGGCAGAAAGCGAGGTAAAATCTACGATGCCAAAGGCATAAGTCCCAAGTTGCCCTACAAAATACTGGAAACCGATGACCAGCATGCCAAGTGGAATGGCCCAGAATACACACTTTCGAGTTTTGGCATGACGGGTGAAATCCATATAACCGGGTACCGTGGAAAGCCAGCAAGAGAACATAATGTTCGCGCCAAGCAATAAACTGGTATCTTGCAGAGGCGGCTGATAGTTCATTAGTGTTTCCATTCCGCCGCCCCTGTTAATTGTAACAAACATTATAATGAAGAACAAGACGAGCGCAATGGGGATGGTGGAAGAGGTAAGCCATTTCAAACTGGTAATATCCTTAATAGCACCTAAAATAGCGGCCAAGACGATAATGAGAATACCAATGTAAAATGCAGCAGAACCAATCCCGGGGAAAAGGTTAATTAGTGCTTGGCCCACATACCAATAATCAAAAGCTGCGAAACCTATCAATGCGATGGATGCGAGAATAGATGGGATCTTATATCCCCAAAGGCCAAAAGTTGCACGAAAGGCAAAGGGCGCTCCACACCCCACTTCATAACCAATATTACCAGTAATCGTGCCGACGATGGCAAGACCCGCCCATCCAAGGGCAATCATCAGAACACCATTCCAAAAAGGCAGATGACCGGCCTGCGCTGAGCCGACAGAAAAAGTGTTCAGTGTAACACCGTAAGCGATAAAGATAGAGATCAATCCCCACATGCCTACTGAACGACTTGTGTTTTGTTCATTGTTCGAGTTCACTTTGAATGCACCTTCTTCATTGATTGTAGTTTTGAAATTTGTTCGTGTAAACTGCGCTTTATAGTTGTTGCAACATCTATGCCAATCAGCCTGTACGAAAAGCGGCCCCGCGTATTGCCAGGCAATCATTTGGCTGTCTAACACTGCTCCTAATCGCTGTTATGTCCCGGAAAACGATTCGTGTAGAATGGAAATTTTGCGTATTAATCCAAGTCGCTTGTTGAACAGGCCAACAAACTTACCAATGGAAAAAGCTGAAAAAATCGTACCAACGCCCAATCCGTTCAAGCGCGAGAAAAAGAGATATGATAACACCATCGCCAGACAGACCGAGGATACATCAAAGATGATCTTAATTTTTTCGAAGGGCCGTTTGGAAACAAGCGCAATTGCCTTGACGATGCCCTCGCCCGGCACAATCAGTACATCCGGCGCAACCTCTATGCTGATACCGACACCCAAAACCGCGCATCCTAGCATTAACACGGTGGACTGCGTAACCAGATGTGCTGGATTCAGCCATGACAGGCAGTGCATCGTGATATCCAGTACCGTGCTGAACAGCAGGTTGACACCAATCTGTAACCACTGGAGTGGACGGAACGCTTTTTTCAGCAATATACGCTGCACTATAATAAACAACATATTGGTCGCAAAAGAAAACTGTCCAAGCGACGGCGCAAACTTCAGACTGAGCACAAGCGCCACGCTCGAGATCGGGGAGGTTCCCAGCTCCGCTTTTGTAATCAGCGCCACGCCAATTGCATTGATTGTCACGCCAACAAAAAACCAAACATAACGGATGAACCATCTGTTTTTATCATCTTGCATAGGCGCTTAGCACTTCCCCCGGTAAGATACACGTTCCCATCCTGCTACCAGCACAGAAGCAGATAGACAGCTATCCCTGTGGCTGCCTGTAGCCAGAATATTGCTAAAGCCCAGCACACAAATAAACAGCAGCATCATTCTGACCGTAAGCACACCACCTCCTAATCTTTTGCACGGGTTCTTACTGAATCCACATGATATCTTTATTAAGTATCCAGAGTTCTAAATGTAAAGGTTCTCCGTACAAACAGCCTGAATGAGCATAACGTCATTCTTGCGGTGCTTTTTCATTGAGATATATCGCGGCGTATTCTGGATGTGGCAGTGCTTTGCCCCAACGCTGATAGACTGTAAGCCTCGAGTATCTTACCGATCTCCTTCTCAGATGTCTCCCAGAAGCGTTTTTTCAGCAGACCGTTGCTTGTGTTTTCGAGATAAATACGCTATCGGTCAGCCAATAGATTGCACCCTTGATTTCTTTCTTGCACGTTTTCACTCTGCATTTCTTATCGCTTTCATTTTTATTCCAGTAATTTTAAGCATACAGCACAGAAAAATAGGTGCCAATTGGATACCATCAATCTGCGCTGTATACCGATTCAGGAATTTCGTTTTACTCTGTAATCACTTCTACCGGTTCATTTTGCATATTCGTCTGATTTTCCTGCTTATTCTTGAAAATGCGACTCTCAACTATTACTGCCAGCGCAATGCCAATAATACCAGCAGAAATTTTTGAAATGAACATTGGAAGAATCATTGTCTTATCCGTTGCAGAGATAAACCCCAAATGCGGACCAATCATATATGCCATGGTCCCCGCGAATGTTGCAACGATAACCTTTCCGCGCGCATTCATCTTCCCATATTCCGCAAACGCAGGAAGTGCAGTAACCAGCGAAATCAGTAAGCCGGACGTTGCAGTTGCATCAATCTTTAGCAAACGGGCAAGCGCGTTCAGCGGAACTTTCAGCACTTTTTCCAGCACAACTGCCAGCGGCCATGAACCTGCGATGATCAATGTGACCACGCCAACCGTGATAAAACCCTGACTAATGTCAGTCATGCCTTCCAGCAATTCAATCCCAGTCAGGTTGGTAAACGCCGCCATTGCAAGGCCAATCGTGATGATAATGGTCATAAATCGTGCAAACACAGAGAATACTTTGATGACCACTGATGCAACCAAAAAAATAGCTGCCGCGATTACAAATGAAAGAATAAAAATTGGAATCAGATTCCATACAACTTTGCCGACCGGCACGCCGCATGCGATACCTGCAAACAGGCAACCAAACGGTGCTGCAATCATGGCGCTCATAATGCCAGTGGCAAAATATTTCGCATCCTCCTTGGGAATCATGCCTACGCCGATCGGAATGGTGAATGAAATCGTCGAACCGACCATCGTGCCGACAATCAAACCAGCGAAGCGAATCATTTCCGCATCGGTCGAGATCTGGCTAGCGATTGCATAACCGCCGCCGTCGGCCGTCAGAAAGGTCGGCGCGAACATCGCTGGGTCAATCCCGAAGGCCTGATAGGCCGGCACAATCACAGGCTGCAACACAGATGCGATTACAGGCGAAAAGCAGATCATACCTACCATGGAAAGAGCGATAGGCCCCATGAACCCAAAGCCGCTCTCCAGCGATTGTCCAAGGCCGAACTTGTTGCCCAGACACCGGTCCAGACAGCCCAACACAAAGAATATCGCGACGATCAGCATGATAATTTCATTAAAGCTCAATACACACCCTCCTGTTCATGCAGAATCCTGACCGGACAGAATCAGTCCTCAAAGGTGAGCATAACCTTAAAGGCTTCCTCCGGATGATTGATCGCGAGATCCATGCCCTTGTCCAGCTCCATAAACGGGATGTGGTGGGTGGTCAGCTCGTCGAAGTTATACCGATCCTTGATCGCATTCATGAAGCGGATCGTGCGCTGCATCCAGTTCTTGGTGCCGCCCGAGCCCTTGATCTTCAGGGTGCTCCAGATCGTCTTGCCGATCTCCACCGGCACCTTGCGGCCGATCGAGTGGCCGATCAGATTCACGCGGCAGCTATGGCCTGCTACGTCAAAGATCGCTGCCAGCGCCGCATTGCTGCCCGACGCCTCCGCGATTACAGACGGACCGTGGCCATCGGTTGCCGCCTTGATCTGCTCGTAGTAGTCCTCGTCCAGCGGGTTGAGTACGACGTCCGCGCCGAACTTGAGCGCACGCTCGCGGCGTACCGCATTAACATCGGAGACAACCACCTTCGCGCCCGAGGTCTTGGCAACCATCGCCGCCGACAGGCCGACCGGTCCCGCGCCCATGATCAGCGCATAATCCGATGCGTCAATATAGCCGCCGTTGCCCCAGATGCCGAAATAGCCGATCGAGAACGTCTCGACCCACGCGCCCCAGTCATAGGACCAGTCATCCGGAATCTTATATGCGTATTCCTCTTCGATGACGAAGTATTCGCCCATGCCGCCGGGGGAATCCGGACGGAAGCCCAGCTCACGGAAGTTCAGGCACGCGGACGGCATCAGGCCCTCCTTGCAGTTGGCGCAGTGGCCGCAAGCCAGCACGCACTCCGCCGTTACCTTGTCGCCCTCCTTGAATGTGGTGACGCCCGAACCGATGGCGACGACCTGGCCGCCAACCTCGTGGCCCGGGGTATAAGGTGCGATATCATAGCGCCCCTCTGCCGACTCACCAAGGTAGCAGTGTACATCCGAGCCACAGATGCCGCAAGCCTTGGTTTTGACCAGAATCTGGTTCGGCTTCAGTTCCGGCACCTCTACGTTCTCAATGCGCAGGTCCTTCGGTCCGTGCATAAATGCGATGTTTGCTTTCATAGTTTCTTCCTCTTTCGTATAAAAATTAATTACTTACTTTTCATTCAGCTTCTCATAAGGGATGGAATAATCGGTTTCTTCGCCTACCTCCATGACTGCTTTCTGCGGATTCCGGTTAAACCGAATGCTGACAACATTGCCCTTGGAGTAATGTCCCGCTGTGTCAATCTTGTACTTACACTTAATCGTTTCATCCAGATTAATGTCCGCGTAAGCGATGCCCTCGGTATGCGGATCGGCGTACTCACTGATGACAAAACCGTGCGGATCAATGATCCGCGCACCTGCGCCATAGCCAGGCTTGTACATATTGCGCTTACGCTCATCGCCGCCAACAATAGCCTCAACCGTTTCCTCGGACAGGCACTCCGATGTCAGCAAAACATAAGTGCCTGTCGCCATCGCGTAATACTTGGTTGTGGTGTGGCAGCAGCCTGCGGCGAAAATCGAGTTCTCGTCCCACGCAAATCCCGGATATGCCGCGACGTGAATTTGTTCATTCATCGAGTCCATCACTACCGCATTAGCTGGCATCAGATGCTCCCAGCACTGCAAGCCTCCCAGCCGGCCGATTTCGGTATCGAATACCGGCATCATGCTGCCGTCCCCGTCACCCCAAATAATACGCTCGGCATTGGTTGGACGCAGCTTACGATGCTTACCCATCAAATTGCCTTCTTTATCAAACCACAGCTGGGTCAGATACAGAGAACCGCCGTCACGTTCAGTCACCGAAGCGCAAACCATGATATTATTCTTACGCGCTGCCTCGCTTAACTTAGAAACGGCCGGACCCGGTATCTCTACAGCGTTTTTGTAAAAACGCACCCAGAATTCCTCAAGCTGTGAACCAACATCGCCTACCCAGATCCAATACGGGTAACCCGGGAAAAACGCTTCCGGAAATGCAATTAGTTCTGCACCATTCTTGGCCGCTTCCTCAATGATACCGGCCGCCTTTTCGACCGTCGCATCCAGATTTAGAAAAATGGGGGACGCTTGCACTGCTGCTACTTTTACTTTTTCTTTCATTGCGTTTTCGCTTCCTTTCTGTGGTTAAAAATCATTCACCGCAGTTCCTCGATATCATTGCACTTGTCTCCGAACCACGGCAAATCGCATGTATAAACTGCAGGGCTGGCCGCCGCAGTATTCTGGTCGTTGGCCCCAGCATAATCGCAGTGAGCACGGTACCCTCGCGCACGCCGACCACCTGACCAGTCGTAAGCACCGCGACCACCACGCCAATGCACACTGCAGTGCAGTCAAACACGATCTTCACCTTGTGATAAGGCACTCCACCCAAACTGTGACAGAGACAGAGCACCAGCCCATCGCTCGGCATCGGGATTAGCCCAACGTTCGTATATAGTTCGATGCCCAGCGCGATCAAGGAAATGCTGATCGCCAGAACAACCAGCCGTATCGGATAGCTGGTGAATATCACCTCCTCCATTATCCATTCGGTTAGCTCTATAAAATAGCTGAACACCAAAGACCAAATAATTTGCGTTAGATTCATCAGTTGAAACTCGTGCCGCAGGATAAATGCCTGTATACCGATGCAAGCCATAAACACGATATTCAGCATATTGCTCAGTTCTACACCGCATACTGTGCTGAATGCATAACACATGCTGTCGAACGGTGAAATCCCCAGCCCTGCTTTAATCGATAACACTACGCCGACTGCCATCGAGAGCAAACCCGCTATGTAAAGCGCCACGCGTTGCGGCATTCTCCTTAACAAGTCTAACGCCTCTCTCCCTCGCTTGATGGGTTCATTATAGCATCAAGATTTTTGTTTTTATGTGCTATAAAACACACTATATATGAATTTATATTGTGAATATATCACAAAATAAATTGCAAAATTTCTACCTACACACTGACTCTTTCTATGGGGGACGCTGCGATGCCTACATATAGAAAGTGAAGTGTCAGTATCCTCATTCAGTACACTGGATTTGATGAACTTTGTGTATATGTGAGCGGTGGTTATTTGTTCGCCATCCGGAATCTTCATAATAAGTACGGCGGCAAAACAGAAGTTTGGGGCAGCCCGCTGTAAGGGAATCGCAAAAAAGCAGGCCGCTGAAGATTTCCTGATCCTCCTTGCCGGCAAGCGTCTTGCGGTAACCATTATTTCTCGCCGTCTTCTCACCAAACTGGTGACAATATGGCAAAAAACAAAAAACGCCATCTCAGAACATAAGGCTATCTTAAATGCAATCGAATAAAGCGATAAAGATGGAGCTGTTAAAACAATGGAGGAACACATTAACTCTGTAAGGCATACCATCAGAACCGCAATTCCCTGTTCAATGGAATCCAACAGAAAAGCTCCTTTCGCGGGAGCAAACCCGTGAAAGGAGCTTTTTATGCTGCACCTTACACCGCAAACGCCTCTGCCAATGTGATCCGGTCCTGCCGGATGATCTCCATTGGGTCACGGCTCTTTGCCTGCGGACCGACAAAATAATTGTTCTCGTTGACGATCCATCCCTTATAGCCAATCTTCAGAATACATTCAGCTATCTCTTGGAAACGACCACAACCCTTGCCGATCGCCTCGGCCTCCTGATAGTTTTCCATGCAATCCTTAATGTGGATAGTATGGATCATATCCGTGCCGTACTGCCGCAATTCCTGCACCGTGTCGCCGAAGCCGTATTTGTACGGGTTGAGCGAATCATAGCACAAACGGAAACAGCCATCTGCTTTTTCGTGTAACCGCATAGTCCTGTCATAGCCGAGGAAGCTCTCGAGCAGCAGCGTTACGCCACGTTCTTCCGCATAAGCACAGCCTATTTTAAGATACTGCGCTACCATATCCATATCGAACTCATTGTTGATACTGCCGCCGAACACGCATGGCACAAATGCTGTTTCGATACCCATTTCTGCACAGGCATCCACGCCTTTTTTAATCGATTCGATCGCCAGAGCGCCCTTTTCACTCTGCTGCGCGCACTTCATGTTTCCGCCCGTACCAAGTGCGAGCAGGTTCACCATCTGGATAGTCATATTGTTGCGTTTGGCGGCCTCCAGAAATCCATGTTGAATATGTGCGTTGTTAAGCGGATAAGCCTGGCTTTCGCCCCCCAGATCACTGATCTGCACACCGTCATAGCCCATATCACCAATCAAGTCCATCGAATACGGGCCTGGCACAGGCGTGTACCACGAACAAAAGCCGAACTGAAATCTCCGCATATTATCGCTCCTTCCAAACAAATGGGCGAATGCTTCTACCCTTTCCCGATAGCAGCATCCGCCCATCATTAGATATTTTAGATCACTGCCTCACTTGGCCAGCAGCTCGTCCGGAACCTCCAGCTCCATAGCCAGGATGTAGCCGCTGAGCGCCTTGCCGTAAGCATCCAAACGCAGCGAGCGCGTGGTGCCGCCGTCCAGGGCCTCCTGCATCACGAACTGGAACGCGTCCAGGCCGGGCAGTTCATAGCGCGCAACCTCGCCTTTGACAATGCCCTTAAAGAACTCCTTGACACGCTCGGCCGTGATTTCCTTCTTGACCACGTCGTAGAACTTGTGGTCATAGCAGAAGATGCCGACATTGCTGATATCTCCCTTATCCCCTGCGCGGGAACCGCAAACTTCACGAAGCATTACTTTCATTGTCTTACACCTCTCTGTACTCAATCGAAATGGATACCTTTTCACGCGGGATGAACGTATGATAATAGCCCACGATTTCCTTCATCTCATACTGGCGCTGCTTGCCGGCCGGAGACGCAGGGCCGCTGGTGATGAGCGTGGTCGAGCCTTCGCGGGCGCCGGTCATCGCGTCCTCGTACAGCGGGGAGCGAACCGCCGTGCGCACGCCGACTTCCCACGGCTCGAGGTTCTTCGGCACGCCGGGCGCGTCCAGATAAATACCGTCCAGACCGGTCACCACAACCTGATACTCGGCTTCCGGACTCTTCAGCACGCGCGCCAGGCGCTTGTTGAGGATATCCTGCGCCAGCTTGCCGCGCTCAGCCGCGCCGGGACCGGCATAAAAGACGATGGTCGAGCCGAGCCAGCCCTCGCGCACGCCCATGGAAACCTTGAGCAGTTCCGGCTTGGGCATGCCCTTGATCACGCCGGTCTGCTTGACCACGTCCTTGGACTCCTGCTCAAAATGCATATCGGCGAAATCGGTGATGACGTCGGCCTCGATGTAGTGGCGCGGGTCATGGGTTTCGTAAAGCATCTGCGCGGTGCAGGTCTGCGGGGTGACCATGCCGCCTGTGCCTTCCGGCTTGGTGATCTTGAAGCTGCCATCCGGATAGACCTCCGCAATCGGATAGCCCATGGTATCCAGGTCGGGTACTACGCGGTACGGCGGATCGGCGTAGAAGCCGCCCGTGGACTGTGCGCCGCACTCGAGCAGGTGGCCGACACAGATACCGGCCGACAGCTTATCCCACTCGTCGTTTTTCCAGCCGAACTCATGGCGCAGCGGCCCCAGGAACATCGCGGCGTCGCCTACGCGGCCGGTAATGACCACGTCCGCGCCGTTATCGAGCGCCTCGGTGATGTGGTCGGCCGATACATAGGCATTCGCCGTAACCAGCTTGTCGCCAAAGTCGCGGATGCGCTTGTTGCCCTCGACAGTGTAGAGGTCCAGATCCTTGCACAACTCCACAACGTTGTCGCCCACGCACGCGGCGACCTTGAGCTTCTTGATACCCAGCTTCTTGGCGCACTCGACAATCAGCTCCGCGCCCGCAACCGGATCGGTGCCGCCCATATTGCCGACGATCTTGACGCCGTTGTCCGCGCATGGTTTGAGAATCTGCATCATTTTCATTTCCAGGAACACGTCGTAGCCCTTTGCGCCCGGGTTGGCCTCCTGGTGCGCGGCAATCAGGGAAAGCTCGGACTCGGACAGCGAATCAAAGCAGATGTAGTCGATATTCCCTTTCTCGATCAAATCCAACGCCGCGTCGATACGGTCTTCCGCACCAGCGCTGCCGCCGCCGATTCTGACATACTTTTTCATTTGTTTTTGTTCCTCCTTATAGCATTTCATTTTTTATTAACAGCGCCCTGCATTACTGCAAAACGACCATTGACTTGCCTACTACCGTGGTACCGTCCTCCTCGGTTTCCACGAAAACATCCAGTTCTACTGTCTTATTCCCCTGCTCGTCGATGTACTTGCTGCATACCGTACCCTTGAAGACCATCACATTGCCCACGCAGGTGAATTTCTTCATGCGGAACGGCCCGATTTTTTTGATCTTAGCCGCAAGGCCCGCCCACTCGCGCAGCATGCGCTCGAACAGCGCGATAATCAGCATACTGTTGGCGTACATATCCTTGGCGCCGTCCTGACGGGCGTACGCGCTGTCGGTGTGGATGGGCGAAAAATCACGGTTGACGCCGGCAAACATCACCATCTTCTGGCTGGTCAGCGGAAAATGCACTTCGGGGATCTCCATGCCGACGCTGACATCCTCATAACGAACGTCCGTATACGTTTTGCTCATGCTTCCGCCTCCTCCGCCACGTCAAATTTGAAGATGGTATTGCGGCCGATCGCCAGCAGCTTCTGCTCGGTCGAGCGGTAGGTCTTTTCCATCGTCAGGAACGCGCCGTCGCCGACACGCAGCTTCTTCGGCTTGATTTCAGTCAGCTTGGCCACGCTGTACACCGTATCGCCCGGCTCCAGATCTTCGTAAAACTCAAATTCATAATCGGTGGCAAAATTGCGCTTGCCGGGCGACGGGATGCGCGCACCCTCAAACGGCGCCAGTTTCGGCGGATCCTGCATGGTTGTGTGCGCGTCGCCGTAGTCCCAGTAAGGCGGCAGCGCCGCTGAAATGGTCATCGCGACCGGCGCAATGATTCCCTTGTGGCCGTACTGCCGGGCGACCTCCTCGTCGTAATGCAGCGGGCAGTCAAATTCAATGACCTCCAGCCACCAGCGGATCCAGGTTTTATTCATCTCGTCTACGCTTCGGTTGGGCGGCAATTCTTTCCCAATCCACTCGGCCGCGGTTTCCCATGTGACCGCCTGGTTCTTTTCAGACATGTTTTCACCCCTGTCCATTTAAATCGTATGGTTTTCCTTGAGCTGTGCAACCTGCGCCGGCGTACAGCCAAAGAACTCTGCAAACAGCGCTTGGTTATCCTCCCCTACCTTGGGCGCGCCGCGCCGCATCTCGGCCGGCGTTTTGCTCATTTTGATGGGCTGGCCATACATCCGGATGGAAGCGTCATGATGCGGGATATCCACGATCATGCCCCGATGGTTGATCTGCGGATCCTCAACCGCTTCCTTAATGGTCTTGATCGGATTGAGCGGCACCTGCGCGGACAGGCCTTCAAGCAGTTCCTGCTTGGTATATTGGGAGAACCACTCGATGATGCGCGGCTCCACCTTGCTGCGGAAAATCGCATTATCATACCGCCGCTCGGTCGTACAGAAATCAGGATCGGTCTCGGCCTCGGTATCGCCAAAGAAACGAGCCGCCTTTTTCCACAGGTTGTCAGTATACGCGCCGAAGAACACATAGCCGTCCTTGCAGGGATACATGCTGTAGGGACGGACGCGGGGCGCTTCGTTGCCCTTGGTACCTTCGACCTCACCGCCCGCCGTGTAACCGACCACTGCGGCTTCGGTGACGGTCAGCGTGGAGTCGAGCTGCGCCAAATCAATCATCTGCCCCTCGCCGGTCTTCATCCTATGTACATAGGCGGTCAGCACCGCGATTGCACCGTAAAAACCGGTCACATAGTCTGCGATGGCCGTACCCATACGCACGGGTGGCTGATCGACATAGCCGTTGAGCGACCACAGACCGCTCATCGCCTGACCCGATCCGTCAAACGACGGCCAGGTCTTATACGGGCCGTCCTGTCCGTAACCGGACATCGCCGCATAGATAATCTTGGGATTGGCCTGCCGCAGCACGTCATACCCCAGTCCCAGCTTATCCATTGTGCCGGCGCGGAAGTTTTCAATGACCACATCGGCCTTTTCCACCATCTTGAGAAACAGCTTTTTTGCTTCCGGATCCTTCAAATTGAGCGTCATGCCCTCCTTGTTGCGATTCATCTGGGCAAACCACGCGCTGAACGCTTCGCCCTCTACATCGACATACGGCCCCTGGGCGCGGTTGCCATCCGGCTCGTTGGGATTTTCAATTTTAATGACACGGGCGCCAAAGTCGGCCAGCGTCATGGTTGCAAACGGCCCCGCGATAAACCGTGTCAGGTCGAGGACCGTCATTCCTTCCAATGCATGCATCATCTTCACCTCTTATTCTCCGTAATTCCCTTTTAGGCACTGGCGGGAAAGAACCAGCTTACAGATTTCCGTCGTGCCTTCACCAAGCGTCATCAGCTTGGCATCGCGCCACAGCATTTCCACCACATATTCCTCGCTGTATCCGTTGCCGCCGTGAATCTGGATGGCTTTCTCGGCGGTGCGCACCCCCATTTCAGTGGCAAACACCTTGACCGCCGCCGCCTCGGACGAATAATCCATACCCATATCACGCAGACGGCTGGCACGGTACAGCATGGTGCGCGCAATATCAATCTCCATAGCCATTTCAGCCAGATAGAATGCGATGACCTGCTGCTCGCAAATGGGCTTTCCGAACTGCACGCGCTGCTTGGCATATGCAACCGAGCGTGTATAAGCCTCCTGCGCGATGCCGATAGCCGCCGCCGCAATCCCCAGCCGGCCGATGTCAATACCCTGCATCATCATCGGGAAACCCCTGTTCTGTTCACCGATCAGGCAATCGCGCGGGATGCGGCAGTTTTCGAACTCCAGCGTTCCGCAGGGCGAGGCCCGACAGCCCAGCTTCCGGTATGCCTCGCTGAGCTTCAGTCCAGGGGCTGAAGCGTCCACGCAGAACATGCTGATGCTGCGGCTGGCCTTGGCCTGCATATCGGTTTTCGCAGCGACTACAAAGAAGCCGCCCGCATTAAAGTTTGCAATCCATCGTTTGGAGCCGTTAAGGACCCACTCATCGCCATCGAGCACTGCCGTTGTCTGGATGGCCGCCGAATCCGAACCCGCGTCCTTTTCCGTCAAGGCGAACGAACAGAAATTTTCGCCCTTGACCGCCGGAATTAACCACTTTTTCTTCTGCTCGTCCGTACCTGCCAGATGCAGCAGGATGGAGGCCAGGCCTGCATGTCCCTGAATACACTGTGCAAAACCCGGGCTGACACGGTGCAGCTCCTCAATAGCGATCATCTGGGAGATCGTGTCCGCGCCAAGACCGCCATACTCCTTAGGCATTGTGATGCCGAGCAAACCGATTTCAGCCGCCTTACGCATCAGTTCGGCTGGGAACGGGCGATCGTTCTGGTCAAGCTCGGACACATGGGGCGCCAATTCGGTCAGCGCAAAGTCGCGTACCTTGTTGCGGAAATTTTCCTGTTCCTCGGTTAAAAAGTATTTATTCATGTCGCCATTATCCTTTCTGCACTGTACCCGCGGACGGGGATCAAACCGGCTCCAGACCGCGCTTTTCACGGATGATGTTGATTGTCTTCCGCACACCCTCGAATACCGAATATTCACACTTAAAGCCCAGTTCCTTCTCCGCCTGAGATACATCCAAATTATATGCAGAGGGGAACACACCTGGTTTCAGTTCAATTTGTGCATCCGGAAGCAGCGTCAAAATGTAATCCCTGATATCTGCCAACGATGTAATATCACCGCCAATCGTGAAATTACGCGTTTTCGGATTGGGACACTGGCTGGCAATGATGGTTGCGCGCGCCGCGTCATCTGCATAGATCCAGCAGGGTGCTGTATCACCGTTTTCTACCACGCCCGGCAGCCCCATAGCCGGCTTGTTGATCAGTTCGGTTGCGAACTGTCCTGCGCCACGCTGACGACCTACGCCAAACACCATGCAGTACCGCAGGCCGATTGTTTCCAGACCGTAATTTTCGTAATACCACTTTGCGATGAATTCGCAGAACGTCTTCGTGCCGCCGTAGACCAGTTTAGGGTTGAGCGCAACGTCATTCGGAATCAAATCGACACCATACAGTTCCTTGTAGTAATCCGGTGTGCCGAAAATCGACTGCGAACTCGCCCAGACCACACGTTTGACGCCGGTCAGCCGCGCCGCTTCAAACACCTTCATTGTGCCGACAATATTGATCTGCGCGCCTGCGATCGGATCTTTTTCACAGGCGTCCCCAAGCATTGCACCTTCGTGGATGATCTTTTCGATCTTATGATCCTGAATGGTCTTGATCAAGAAGTCGAGATCATTCAACTGGCCTTCAATAATCGTAATCTGCGCGATCTCTTCCGGTGTCAGCACCTCGTGCATCGAGGTCTTCTCGAGATTGTGCGCAATGCAGATCACGTTATGTCCCTGCTGTTTAAGCTGCCGCATAATATGGCAGCCAATAAATCCGCGTCCGCCTGTGATCAAATAGTTCATTCTTGTCAACTTCCTTTCTTTCCATCCATGATTTTGTTTAGTACATCCATGGAGTTACTCAATGCTGCTGATACCAAATTTTTATGGCAGTGAACCGTTCCGAATATTTGTGCAGTGTTTTTAATCTGTTCTGTTCTTGCCTCTCATTATAGACACCGCGCTTTCAAACCTCTGTACTCCAGAACACATTAAACAGTAAATTTTCCCTTCCACTTTTTGTGCTGATTTCACAATAATTTTTAATCAAGCAGAATCGTTTATTATAATATTTGGTATTTTATTGTATATCTTCATATCTTCTCAGCTTGACAACAAAATTATGGAACCGTAAAATAACAAAAAAGGAGGTAGCCGATATGTTTACGCCCAAGTTTCTTCTGTCAGGGGATTTTTTGCGTTTTGAGCCGCTTTTGCTCGAGCGATTTCATACTCACATACGATATGCTGCCAAGGATCTAATCCTTGATTTGTTCAACGATCGCAGCAAATATTGCTACTATATCTTGCAAGGTTCCGCTGCTTATACTTTGCGGCATTCTAACGGCGATGAAAAGCTCTCTACCTTTCGTGGCAAGGGTACAATTTTCCCTTTGTACTTCTCGTTTGAGTCCACCAATATGGATTATTTCCTTGAAGTAACCGCTGTGACTGACATCGAACTGCTGCAAATCCCCAAGGTTGCGTTCCGTGCTCTGATGGAAGAATATCCGGCTATTCCATTTGCCATGATCGACGCTTATGCCAGATATACTGCACTGCTGAATTACGACATTGCAAGTCAAGTTTTTGACTCTGTCAAGGTTAAAATTTGCAGTTTTTTGTGGACAACTGCTTTTTCTGACCAGCATTCAGCAGGCTTGCCTATCACGCTGACGCATGAGGAGATTGGTCGAGCGGTCGGTGTAACACGCGCCAATGTCTCGCGTATCCTCAGCGAACTGCGATCCGAAAAAATCATTTCCACTACCCGCCATTCCATTCGCATTCTGGATAAGGATAGGCTTTTTCAATCCTGCTCATGCATCCTATCTGTTCCCGCCTCGCTGACCAGCGATGGCCACGACTGATAGCCAAAACAAGCGCCGCGGCAGTGCTGCGGCGCTTGTTTTTTATCTGTACAGCTTTTACTTGTCTTTTTTCACAGTATTTTTTAAGTGTATTTTTACAATCTTCACAAAGCAAAGATTTTTTCTATGCTTTTTATTGACAGTTACCCCGATCATGTGATATTAAGATTAATGTCATGGAGTTTTCGGATATTTGTGCATTTTATGGTATACCGAGTGTTTTTATTCTTTCTGTTCAAGAATACCAATTATAGGTATCCATCATTTCGCCATAACAAAAATGGAGGACTGTCTATGCTCAAAACCATACGAAAACACACTGACTTTGTGCTATCCACAATCGCAGCTATCCTATTCATTGTGTCCACATTATCAACCTGTATCAGTGTCATTGACCGCACCTTCAGTCTGAACTTGCAGGTAGTCTGGGCTGAGGAAGTCACACGGTATACCATGATTTGGGCCACCATGCTGCTAATCGGTATTGGCATGCGTAAAGGATTGCAGACCCGTTTGACTCTGCTTTCCGATAAGCTGCCGGGAAATGGCCGCAAGGCACTTTCCATTTTGATTCTTGTTCTCATCACCCTGTTTTTTGCTCTTTTATTCTGGTATGGTCTTCGTTCTGCAATTATTAATCGCAGTCAGGTCACCGGCGTACTGCAGATCAGCGTATTCTACCCTTATATGGCAATTCCTGTCGGATCTTTTTTTGTCATTCTGGAATGTGTCAGCGTGATATTTGAATTATTGCTAAACAAAAGCGGCAACGGAGGTGAATCGGCATGGTGATTTGCCTTTCGATTTTTGCGATCCTGCTTCTGCTGATTATTATTGGCGTTCCTGTTGCGGTCAGTATCGGTCTGGCCAGTTTATCCTGTATTTTTATTTTCGATCTCGGCGTGCCGCTTACGTTGCTGCCATCCCAGACCTTTTCCGGCGTAGACTCGTTCCCGCTGATGGCGATCCCGTTCTTTATCTTTGCCGGTGAACTGATGAACAAAGCCGGCATCACCAAGCGTATTCTCGATCTTGCTGAAGCGATCGTGGGTTCGCTTAAAGGCGGTCTGACCTATGTCAACGTGCTTGCCGCGATGATGATGGCAAGTATCTCGGGCTCCGGCACAGCCTGTGCCGCTGCACTGGGTGTCAGTCTGATTCCCGATATGGAAAAACGCGGCTACAGCAAGGAGTACGCGATTTCGCTGACTTCCTGCGCTAATGTGGTTGGACCGATCATTCCTCCCAGCACGCTGCTGATCCTGTTTGGCTATTACACCAACACCTCGGTATCCCGCCTATTCATCGGCGGTGTCGTACCCGGCATCATCATTGGTCTGGCGCTGATGGTTGTCGGCCGTTTCATCTGTATCAAGAAAGGGTTCCGTCAGGAAACTGAACCATTTTCTTGGAATAAACTACTGTCAGCGTTGAAGCACGGTTGGACCGCTCTACTGCTGCCCGCATTTACCTTTATTGCTATCGTGCTTGGCTGGAGTACTGCTTCGGAGGCTGGTGCGCTGCTCTGCCTGCTTTCGCTCATCCTCGGCTTTGCCTATCGCACAATCCGTTCGGTCGGCGATATTCTGGAGGTTGCCCGCAATGCTGCGCACTCCACCTGCACGATCTTCACTCTTCTTGCCATCTCCGGCATCTTCTCTAATGTGCTTGTACGCGCACACTTTCAGGAACTGGTCGTCGACATCATGGCAAGCATTGCCTCAACGCAGCTTGCCACCATGTTGATCATCATCGCTTTCATCTTTATTCTGGGCATGTTCGTTGATGTCACCCCGATGGTTATTATGTTCTCTGCCACATTTACTGCAGTAGCTGCGAATGTCGGAATCGATCCTGTTCACTTCGGTCTGATTTTCGTTATCATCTGTATGATCGGTGCAGTCACCCCTCCGGTTGGCGGCATCCTATTTGTCACGACGACAATCGGCAAGATATCTATGACAAAGATCATCCCGCAGTTGATCCCCTTCCTTATCACACTGCTGATCGTGACAATATTAGTCATCCTTTTCCCGCCCCTTGTGACTTCGCTGCCAAATCTGTTGCTTGGCGCAGCCTAAATATGAAAATGAAGGAGAATTACTATGAAAAGAATGCTAAAAAAGGTTTCTGTTCTGCTCTGCTTATCGCTCATTATTTCAGTTTTCACGGCATGTGACGGTGGAAATAGTCCCTCTGCCGAAGTTGGCGACAATGGCTTTGAAAAGATCACCATCCGCTATGGCAACCCCTACAACGAAGAAACCTCACAGGGTCAGGCGCTCAACTATTTCAAGGAGCTGGTAGAGGAAGGCAGCGGTGGTAATATCACCGTTGACATCTTCCACGGCGGCACACTCGGCAGCGAGCAGAACCATATTCAGGCCCAGAAAGACGGTTCGATCGAAATGTTGTTTTCTGGCACTGCCGGCATCGGCTTATATGTTCCCGAACTCGCCGTACTGGAATCCTTCTTTGCCTTCGACTCCAACGATGAACTTAACGCAACGCTCGATTCTGTCTGGACGGATATTGACCAGGCGATGCAGGATGAAGGCTTCAAGCTGCTCGGCGTTTTTAACGACGCATCGACCCGTCAAATCCTGTCTTCCACGCCGATCAATTCTTTCGAAGATGCTTCCGGCCTCAAGATGCGCACCCCTAGCTCCCCAATTTACATAGAATGCATAACCGCCTTAGGTATGCAATCTGTGACCATGCCTCTCGGCGATGTCTACACGTCACTTCAAACTAACGCCATTGCTGCCATGGAAGGCACGATCGACATCGTACGCAACCAAAAATTTTTCGAACAAGCTAAGTATTACATTGAAACCGAGCATGTTTTCCCCGCTCTGTATGTCACCTACAATTTGGATGCCTGGAACAATCTGTCCGAAAATACGCAGGTACTGATTGCCGATGCCGTTGAGCAGAGTGTTTCCTACCAGAACGAGCTTTCAGAAAAGAACCTAAATGAATCCATCGAATTTCTCAAGGAAGCTGGTATCGAATTCATACAAATTGAGGATCGGGATGTATGGCGAGAGGCTGTCAAAGATACCGCAAAAAAATACGCTAGCGAGCAAGGCCCGCTCGGCGAAACCATTTTTGCAAACATTCCTAAACTCCAGTGATCATTGTAATATTATTTGTCAAGTTGAGGTCTGCTCTTTTCCGCAGACCTCGGCTTTATTCCTACTTTTATGTCCACCACACTCATTATTATTCTCGTTCTCGTAACATCGATTGAAAGGAGCCACTTATGAACTGTTATCCGAATCTGTTTCAAGAGGGAAAAATCGGTAGACTTACGTTGAAAAACCGTCTGGTCATGCCTGCGCTGGAAGTGCTGGCCGGCGGATTCAATGGCGAAATTTCCGACGATCTGATTGCTTTTTATGAAAAGCGCGCCAAGGCAGGTGTTGGCCTGATCATCACTGCTTATGCCAGCGTCGACGACGAATACTGCCAATCCTTTGAGGGCGCACAGCTTAAGTTGACACACCCCAAGCATACCTCCGCCATGTCGCGTCTTGCCCGTACGATCCATAAATACGAAACGAAAATCATGGTGCAGATCTACATGGCTGGTCGCCAGGCAGTACCCTCCTCGATCACTGGCAAACGCATGATCGCACCCAGCCCCATCGGTTACTCGCTGCACGACCAGATCCCCGAGGAAATGACCCGCGATGAGATCAAAAAAGCAGTGCAAAAATTCGGTAAAGCGGCTAAGATCTTGCAGGACGCTATGATCGACGGCGTAGAGATCCTCGCTGCCGGCGGCTACATGATCAACCAGTTCCTCAGCCCTTATTCCAACCAGCGAACGGATGATTATGGCGGTTCGTTTGAAAATCGGATGCGTTTCCTGCTTGAAGTGATTGCCGAGGTGCGCCGGGTCTGCGGCCCGCACTTCCCGATCAGTGTTCGCTTTAGCGCGGACGAATTCACAGAGGGCGGCTATGGTCTCGACGAGGGTGTGCGTATCGCTATGGCCTGTGAAGCGGCAGGCGTAGACTGCCTGAATGTCAACAACGGCAATCAGGAATGCCGCTACACCATTATCGAACCAACTACATTCAAGACCGGCTGGAAATCCTATATTACAAAAGCAATCAAAGAGGCTGTAAGTATCCCTGTCATCTCGACTAATGTTATCAAAAAGCCTGAGCAGGCCGAACAGTTTCTTGCAGATGGCATCATGGACTTTGCTGCTGTCGGCCGCGGCATGTTTGCGGATGGTGACTGGGCGCGCAAGGCTTACGAAGGCCGCGCAGAAGACATCAAACCTTGTATTGGTTGTTTGTACTGTCTCGATCAGACGGCATTTTTCCGCAGCAGCACCTGCGCAGTCAACGGTACCTCGGCGCGTGAGCGCGAGTTCCCGCCTCTGCATACCGATCTGGCAGGTAAAACAGTCGTCATCGTGGGCGCAGGCCCCTCTGGGATGGAGGCTGCACTGGTCTGCAAGCAGCGTGGCGCAAATATAATCGTGTTTGAGAAGTCCAACTGCATTGGCGGTGCTGCTCTTCTTGGTACGCGCACGCCGGATAAAGAGGCCCTGCATGCACTGATCGAATACTACGAAGTACAGGCCAAAAAAGCCGAGCTGGACATCCGTTTCGGCACAGAAGCCACGCCCGAATTGATCCAGTCATACGACCCATACGCGATTTTTGTCGGCGTAGGCGCCACCCCCATCATCCCCGCGGTTGAAGGTATCAAAGACACCCCTTACCTGACCATACCACAAGCACTTTCCCCCGATTACCGAATTAGCGGCCAGCGCGTAGTCGTCATTGGCGGCGGCATGACCGGTTGCGAAACAGCGGAACACTTCGCTATGATGGGCAATCAGGTAACTTTGGTCGAAATGCAGCACAAGCTTGCCCCCGAAGTCAGCCCGGACAATCTGGTGACCGTGCTTCAGCACCTGCAGGAGAGAAATGCACAGATCTTGCTGTCGCACAAGTTGATTCGGCTGCAACCTAACATGGTCACGGTTTGCGACATTGCCCATGAGCAAAACAAGGATCTTCCGGCCGATGTAGTCATCCTGTCACTTGGCAACCGCTCCGACCGCACTCTGTATGACAAACTCAAGCAGGTTTGTAAGAAAGTATATGCAATCGGAGATACTTTGCAGGTCGGTCGCATTGCCAATGCGGTGCATACCGGCTTTGAACGTGCCTATACATTAGAGTAATTTTAGGGAGGACACACAATGAAAAGGACCTTACGCTTGACATTCCCTGAATGGCAAGGCGGGATTGAACCGTCCTACTATGCCGGGTGTAAAATATTGGATTGGCTGGCTCCCAAAACCGACCGCATGATTTGCGCACAGGTGCCGGTCAGCACAACTTTCTCAAAAGATATACCGGTCACCGAGGGGGTGAGCTGGAAAAATGAATTAATGGAGCAGCAAAAGCGCGCATACGAAATCTGCGCGCAGCACGATCCAGATCGAATCATCGTGCTAGGCGGCGACTGCTCGGTCGAGCAAGCCCCTTTCGATTATCTACACGGTAAGTACCCAGAACACACGGCTATCGTCTGGATCGATGCACACCCGGATTTTTCCCGACCCAAAGATTTTTCACACGAACACGCAATGGTGCTGGGCAATCTGATCGGTGACGGTGCGCCTGATTTCGCTGCAATGGTTGCGCATCCATTCGACAAAAAGGATATCATATATGCTGGCATCATAGCCGATCATCTGGAGCCTTGGGAGAAAGCGTATCAAAAATCCTACCAAATGAACTTTCTCACCCCAGAGCAACTGTGCGACAACAGTTCTGCACTGATCGACTGGCTGCGCGCTGGCGACTATCAGCAAGTGCTGATCCACTGGGATCTGGATGTACTCTCCCCGGATGATTTTCGCTCCCTTCTCTGTGCTGAGCCATATCTGCCGCCTCCGACCTATGCTGTCGGTAGGATGCGCCTGGAGCAGATTATCCGCATTATTAAAGATATCTCTCAAGTAGTAGATGTCGTTGCACTTGGCATTACAGAGTTCCTTCCGTGGGATATGATGCGCTTGCAACAAGGCCTCCGCGAACTAAGTATTTTTCGAGATTGATTGTATGCAGTAGCACAATCCTCTCTCGCTCTGCCGGAAAACACCCTCGCGAAGTCAGCAATCTGGTGATGTTCTCCGGCCGAGCCTTTTTCCACAAAACAAATAACACATTAATCCCCATCCTCTTTGCAAAGATGGGAGTGTTTTTGATATGAACTCCGCATCAGCTACCGCTGGGTCATTTTTGCCGTCTGTTTTCTGACCTTAATCGTTGGCTATGCCAACATGGGCATCTGGTCCATGGTTATCCCCTCAGTCTGCTCAAATTTCAATATTTCCTCAACGCAGGCTCAACTCGGAAATTACTTCCTGCTGGCCGGTTATGCAATCGGCAGCTATGTGTTAGCTGGCTTTGCCTCCCCACGCTTCGGGCTGAAAAAACTGGGTCGCTTGGTCTGATCCTGTTTCTAATCGGCACGTTTGGCATGCAGTTTGCTGGTTCATTCGTCGTCGTTTTATTCCTTCGCTTTTACAGAGAGGGAGCATCATCTGGGGCATCAATGTCGGTATGACTGCCGCGTGGTTCCCCCAGAAGAACCGCGGCCTGACATCCGGCTTAGTGGGCGCCGGCCTGACGCTCGGCACTGGTTTCGGCGGCTATTATGCCAATCTGTTGTGGGACTGGTATGGTCAATGGCGCGACTGTATCGTGCGGGGCGGCATCCTATGGTTAATTTTTATCGTGCTGTATCTGGTTTTTGCCAAAGATGCTCCGCGCGGTCTGTATCCGGAAGATACAGCTGCGGAGCAAGTCTTCTATGAAACGCCGCGCGTCAATGTGTGGACACTACCGGGCGCATGGCTGTGTACCATGGCATTGTTCTGTGTATGCTGGATGGCCTGTGGCTTCCAGACCACACTTCCGTCTTATATGACCGAACTCGGTTATACGACCGACCAGTCCGGAGCTGCTTTGCTATGGAACGGTCTCATCGGCCTTATTATGACACCTGTCGGCGGCGCACTGTCCGACACTTTCATCCGCCGCGGTGTTTCCCCTCTCAAAGCCCGTGCCTACTGCATGGCTTTTGTTGGCTTCCTGTTCACTGCGGTTTCGCTGTTTATCTTCCCTTTCGTTGCCGGGATCAGCTTCAGCTTAGTCATGGTCATTTCCTTGTTGCATGGTTTGGGCGCCCCGGTTTCCAACGCCTCGATCGGCGCATTACCCCTCGACCTGTTGGGCGACCCTGTGCTGGCTGATAAAATGTTTGGTATGACCTGCCTGCTCGGTCTGAGCGGCGGTATCATAGCCCCCCTTATCGTGACCGCCGCAGTCGAAGCTTACGGCTGGACTGCCGGCATATTCATCACTGCACTGGGAGCGGTCGCCGGTGTGATCATTGGCATAATCATGCCCAAGTTCAAACGTGATCGCTGAAAGGAGCAAGCACATGAAACATATCATCAAAATATCGGTCGTCAATTTCCACACTTCGTACGGCAACAAAGAGGTCAATCTGCAAAAGATCAAGGACTACATTGAGATCGCTTCCTGCGAGGGCGTTGATCTGCTCGTTTTCCCGAACTTGCTTTGACCGGATACGACGATCTGACCAACATTGCAAAACCGGAAAAGGTGCAGGTCGCTCAGGCGGAAACAATTCCCGGCCCTTCGACCGAGGAGCCTTCCGCGTATGCGGTGCGGCACAACATGTTCATCATCTTTGGTATGCCCGAGCGCGATCCTGTGCAGTCCGACTTAATTTATAACGCCGCCGCCATTCTCTCGCCGGACGGCTCAATCCGATCTTATCGCAAAATGCACTGTTTTGGTGACGAAAACAACTGGGCTACTCACGGTACGAAACCCGGTCTGATAGACACTCCGTAGGGGCCATTCGGTATCTCCATCTGCTATGACACCTTTAAATTATCCTGAGCTTATTCGTTATGTGCGCGCCATGGGTGCTCGCTTACATATCAGCTGTACTGCAAACTCAGCGCTTGCCAATCCGCTTGATGCCGAAACAGGCCGCCCGCTGATCTGCACAGAACTTGAGGGGCTCGTACTGCAAAACTGGTGTTATATCGCGACCGCCTGCCTATGTGGCACCGACCATCACGATTATTTCATTGGTGGCAGCAGCATCCTTGGTCCTTCTGCTGCGGGTACAGGCGTATATTACTATGCTGGCCATCCCTACTTTGCGCCGAAAGGACAGGCCATGCTGATGCACACAGCCGCGATCGACCTAAGTTATGCCGATGACGGTGTGCTGCCCATCTTCAAACCCAATCCCAACACCGGTACCCCCGACCTGCTCCCCTCTATCTACGCTGAAATGTTCAATTCGGTCGCTAAAACCAGGCGTTGGCGCAGCATGAATCCCCCTCAAAATAATGTAGCTTGGAAAATCTACGATAATAAGCATATTTATGTAACTGTAAGTCACGATACTTCAAAACGGTGATAAGTTGAGCATGATATCGTTCAGCCTATCACCGTTTGTATTTTCATTTATTATCTGGTTAGCACATGCTGTAATAGCAGTTGCCGATAGTCTTGCATGAAATGATATTCAGGAATGAAGATTTTCGCTGCACATCTTTTAAAATATACATACAGACCCATGCTTCCACCGCAGCGACCGATTGGAGCGTCCCGTCCACATATTGAAAAAAGTTCAACTGTTCAAGGTGGAGAAGTAGTATTACTATTAACATGTATTCAGGTCAAAGTCATGTGTCGTCCAAGTAACCCGCCCGGGAGGCTGTCTGCCTATCCGGACCGTAACCAGAACTTCGGAACCTGAACAAGCACATGGATCATACAGATATCCCTTTACGGATGCTGTATGGTCTTTTTTTGCGTCAAAACAAAGAATGGAGGGAAAAGACAATGAGTGAACAGCAAAACAACGGGAATGAAATGAATCTGGGAATGGGCAGCAGCTTGGAGGAGCTTTTCGGTTCAGCGCTTCCGCCGGTAGACCTTGGGGACCAGATACCCGTATCAGCGCAGACAATGCAGCCCCAGCCGACACCGGTCGGAAGCCAGCCTGCCGCAGCCTCGGAAGTCCAACAGATGCAGCCGCAGCAGTCACCACAGGCAGATGCAGTGCAGCCGTCACAGCAAATGGCAGAGCAGGTACAGCAGCCCGCCATCCCGCAGGCTGCGCCCGCACCAGCGCCGCAGCCGGCACTGCAAGCGCCCACGGCACAGCCCGAGCAACCAGCGACAGATCAGCAACAGGCGCCCGCCCCGCAGCCCGCGGCCGGTCAGGTCATAGACCTGTTCGGCGCGGTCGCAGAGGACGGCGCGGAGGCGCGTCTTTCGCGGCTGGCCAACACCGCCCCTGTATTCGAGTACGGCTCAATCCGGGAGGATATCACAGACCCCGCCATGACCTTTGAGCAGCTCCGCGTCAAAATGTCCGCGGACTGCCCGGAACTCGAAGCGCGCGCCCATGTGTCCTGGACCATGAGCTACGCCGGTATCACGGAGCGGGTATCCAGCGCGGAAACAGGCATTTTCGAGACCAAGGCCAAAATTGAGAAAAGCAAGAAATTCAAGGACGCCCTGAAGAAGCTGAAGGAAAAGGACAGAGACCCTGTATGCACCGTCAAGCCCACAGTCACGGCCCAGAAAAAGGGCGTGCTGCGCTTCCCCGGCTACAAGGGGCTGTTCTGCAGCACAGCGCAGGCGGCGCGGTCGGGCAAGGCGATCGCCTATGTCCCCGCGCGGGACGGAAAGGTGTACGAGCTGCGCCGCAACGAGATCGGTACGTTCGTCGCGCCGTCCCAACATATCGCAGAGCTGGAGGATATCCGGGCAGGCTTTCAAATGAGCCTGCCCCGCCTCCCGGCGGCGCTGCTCGCGCAGATCATTGCCTTTTTCCGTCGCGTGTGCGTGGACTACGGCCGCGATCTGGAGGCGCTGGTCAATGTGCTGTGGGACCAGCAGGAACGCAGATACGTCCTGCACGTCCCGCCGCAGCGCATCGATCAGGCCAGCGTGGAGACAGACCTCTCGCAGCAGCCGGACCCGGAACGGTACCTGCACGTCATGGACGTACACTCGCATAACACCATGGCCGCACGGTTCTCCCATACAGACGATGCAGACGAGCAGGCCACGCGCCTGTACATGGTCGTCGGCCGTCTGGACCGGTACTATCCAGAGATCCGCTGCCGCTTTGCGTGCGGCGGCCGTCATGTGGAGATACCGGCGGAGCAGGTCTGCGAGCGGACAGACGTCCCTTTCTCCCCCGAATGGCTGGAAGCCGTTCAGGAAAACGGGCTGAAGGAGGCGGCATAAATGCGCTTCCCTATCTCCTGTCCCATCCATGTCGTCATGCTCGGCTGCGGCGGCACGGGCGGGCATATCGCCCCGCACCTGTACCGCCTGCTGTATGCGGTGTTCCGCCCTTCCACGGTCATCCTCTGTGACGGGGATATCGTCGAAAAGAACAACCTCGTCCGGCAGAACTTCGTCTCCTGCGACCTCGGCCGCAACAAGGCCGAAGTGCTCGCGGAGCGGTATTCGGCCGCGTTCGGCATGGCGTGCCGCTATATGCCGCGCTACATCGAAAGCGAAGACGAGCTTCGGCGGCTACTCCAACCGGAACAGAAAGACGCGCTCGTGATCCTGCTCGGCTGCGTGGACAACAACCGCAGCCGGAGGATGTGCAACGAGGTGTTCTATCAGGCAAAAAACCTGGTCTACATCGACTCCGGCAACGGGCTGGTGAACGGGCAGGTCGTGTGCGGCGTCCGCAAAGGCGGGCGCACGCTGCGCAAACCTGTTGCGGGGTTTTATCCGGACATTCTCGATCCAACGGACAAATTCCCGTCGGAATTGTCCTGCGCAGAGGCTTCCGTCTCCTCGCCGCAGGCCATGACGGCCAACCTCATGGCGGCAACGCTCGTGCTGTGTATGCTGTACAACATCATTGCCGGCGGCGAGCTGGACACCCGCATGACGACCTTCTCCAGCAAGACAGTGAACGTCCGGCCGCTGCTCCCGAAACGGAGGGCGGCATGATGGAGCAGATCCCGTATGCCTGCGGCCGTCTGGGCGAGCTCGCGCAGGATATCCGCTGGCGTGCCGGCCAGCTCCCTGCCCTGCGGGAGGCCGACGGCGCGGCGGACCTGCGGCAGATCGCGCAGCAGATACAGAAGCTGGTATCCGCCCTCAGCGAGTCCGTATTGCTGCTCGAAGAGCTGGACTTACCCAAGGTCTCGGCCTATACGGCGCAGCTCAGCGCGGCGGTATCCGGTTTCCATATCCAGACGCCGGACTATACCAAACTGGTATCGGCCTTTCTGGACTGGCTGGCCTACATCCAGCCGCTGCTGCCGGATGCGGAGACAAAGACCGTGTCCGCCGCCGCGATCGGCCGGCAGATGAACCACGTCCGTCTTGGGTACTATCCCACAGACCCGGCGCATGTCGCGTATATCCGCCGCGCGCTCATATTCCCAGCAGGGAAAACCGTGAACCTGCTGGACCCCTGCTGCGGAGAGGGCAACGCCCTCTCCCAGCTGGGCACAGGGGAAAATGCCGTGACCTATGGCGCGGAGCTGGATGACAGCCGCGCGGAAGCGGCTCAGGAAAAGCTGGATCACGTCGCGATGGGGAGCTACTACTTCTCCCGCATCTCGCGCAGCGCGTACCATCTGCTGTTCCTCAACCCGCCATACCTGCAGGTGTACGGCGGCGCGCGGAGCGAGAAACGCTTCCTCGGCGAGAGCTATGACCACCTGATGATGGGCGGGGTGCTGGTCTACATCATCCCGTACCACCGCCTCACCGAGGACGTGTGCCGCTTCCTTGCCGCCCACTTTGCCCGGCTGATGGCGTACCGCTTCTGCGGGGAGGAGTTCCAGAAGTTCCGCCAGATCGCGGTGCTCGGCGTGCGCAAGCCGCGCGCGGAAGTCCCGCGGGTGGCGCGGCTGTTGGAGCTGGCGTCGCTTTTACCGGATAAGCTGCCCACGTTGGATCAAATCCCACCGGGCAGTTATCCGCTGCCGGAGGCGGAAAAGGCGGTATCCCTGTTCCAAGGCGCGCGGTTCAATGTCCGCGAGCTTCAGGAACAGATGCGCCGCATGGGCAGTATGCTGCCGCAGCGATCTGCGCTGGACGGGCAGGAAAAGCGCCCGCCCCTGCCGCTCACCATCGGCCAGATCGGGCTGGCGGGCGGCTCCGGCCTCATCAACGGGCTGATCGCGTGCGACGCGCCGCATGTCCTCAAGGGCCGCGTCGTAAAGGCGGTCCGCAGGCGCACCGGCGAGCAGTACGACGAGACAGACGGCTCTACCACGACAGAGCTCATCGAGACGACAAGCAATCAGATGGTGTTCAATGTGCTCACGCCCCAAGGCGTGAAGCTGCTGGCATGAAGGAGATGCTATTATGAAACGAAAAGTGACCCATGTCCGCTTCCCATATGGAAAGCTTGTCGCAACGCGGCGTATCACGGAGGAGCTGGACGGTATGACGATCAGCTGCCTGCTCACGCGCCACCTGCACTGTGACTGGGGCGAACTGTGCGAGGAGGACTGGAAGATGAACGACGCCGCTGTGCGGAACGGCGAACGCCTGCTCTCCTCGTATCAGGCAGCCGGACAGAAGGTGTTCATCATCACCGAGTGTGACCGCTCCGTGACCACCATCCTGTTCGCAGACGAATATTGAACGGAAAGAGGGAACACGATGCTGAAATTAGATATGGCCGCCTTTGTAGGCACGTTGGAACAGTTACCGGAGCAGGAAGCCGGCACACTGCTGTTCGGCACAGGCTATCTTACGGAACACGTTGCCCTGCCGTTCCTGTTTGGGGAAGATATCTCCCTGCGGGACATGGACTGGGACGCATTTGACCCGGAAGACGCCCGCGGCATGTACTTCCTATGCGAACAGGCAGACGGCCTTGGCGGTCCGGTCCTCCATCTGTACCAGCCCGCAGTTTATACAAAGCCGGCGCCGCAGCCGCAAATCTTTTATGTCTGAGGGGGTGACGCTCATGTGGAGCTATGAGGACTTGCAGTACGCATTCCTGCAGCTGGAGCTCGCAGCCCGGTACCAGGAGGCCGGCAAGCTGGACAAGTTTATCCGGAACACCGGCAGTCTGCTCGTTGGCGGCGAGGACTTCCTCTATACCCACTGGTATGAGCTGCTCGATGCGCTGGCGGACTTCGTGGATGTCCGCGGAGACGAGGATATGATGACCTGCCGGATGTACTTTTCGGACGCCGTGATACGGGACTATTTCCGCTTTGCGCAAAGGCACGCGGAACAAGCCGGTATCCCGCTCAAGCAGGACGTCTACTATCTGGACGCGCTCTCGTATTTCAATCACACCATGCTGGATTACTGCCCATACAGCTGCTGGTTCCGTCTGGTCACGCAGACGCACCATGAGTATGGGTATGGTTTATCCGTATGGGTGGATGAAGAGCAGTTTACAGACTGGGAGCCCCTGCTGGCAGGCCTGCTGGACGTGATGGCGTATTTTCGCTCCAGCATGGAGCTGTTGGCATCGGACGATAAGACGGGACAGGTCATAAGCTTTTCGCATCCCGCACAGAAAAAGGAGGCGGCATGATGGACGGAACCATCCGCGAAGCCGTGCTGCATCTGGACCCGCTGAAAAGCGTGGTGAAGACCGAACTGATCCGGAAAGACGGCACGCATGAGGTCAGGCATATCCCCGGGGACGCGCTGGCAGACGAGTTCAAAGCGCATATCCGGATGGCCCCTGTGCGGAGCGGCCTGCTCCCGCCGGGCGTCGTCTCGCTCACTGCGTATCCGGACGGCTGGGACGTGACGCTCCAAAACGCCACGGACCGCTGCACGGTCTATTATCATAAGACCGTATACACGGACTTCCCGCTGCCGCGCCTTTTGCTGCGGTGCAGGATGAAAGGCGGAAGGCTGAGCGATTTCCAGATGACGGTCTGCGAGGCGGGCAGCCTTTCTCCGGACACAAAGCTGTACCAATGCCCGTTCCCAAACGTCAACGGTTTTTCGCTCTGCGTGGGGAGCAACCCGTTCACCGGCTATGATACGCTGTGGAAGCTGCGCGGGCTGATGCACCGCGTGCTCTCCCTGCCCTTTGGGGACGACTACTACAAGCCGGACTGCACAAAGCTGAATTTGTCTGCCCGCGACTTGTTCGAGCACCTGCAAGACAAGGAGCCTGCCTACTATTACAGCGACGTGCTGCTCCCGAACGGGAAAACGCTTACGGATTTCATCGGGGGTGTTTGAAGAATGACCGGAGAAGAGCTGCACAAACGCCTCAGCGAGCCGTTCGCGGCCGCGGACGTGGAGTGGCGCGTGACCAAAACGCGAAACTCGAACAGCGAGGGTCTGGCCGTGCCGTTCATAGACAGCCGCGCGATCCAGAACCGGCTGGACAATGTGGTGGGGCCGTTTTTCTGGCGCACGCGGTTCATCCCGTGGCACCAGTACATCCCCAAGCCCGGCAAGTATGAGGACCCGAACGGGGCGCAGAAAGCCCCTGTCTCCTCCCAGCTCTGCGGGCTCTCCATCTATGATGCGGAGCGCAAAGAGTGGGTGGAAAAGGTGGACGGCGCGGAGAACACGGATATCGAGGCCATCAAGGGCGGTATCTCGGACAGCTTCAAGCGCGCGGCTGTATTGTGGAGCATCGGCCGGTACCTGTATGAGATCCCGGCCAAGTGGGCGTCCCTGGACAAGTACAAGCAGATCGCCCGCCCGGCGGAGTTGGATGCGTACTACACGGAGCAGCTGCAAAAGCTGGGGCTGGCCTCTGCGTCCTTGCCCCATGCGGGCAACGCGCCGGCGGATATCTACGCCGTGCGCGGCCTGCAGCCCGCACCCGTGCAGGGCTATCCGGCTGCGGCGTGGGTCGATCTGGTGACGCCGGATAATCGGGCGCTCAAGGTGTTCAGCCTTGGGACAAAGCCCGGTCTGGCAAACGGCGTGCGCATCCGCGGCGCGAAGATCGTGCAGCGCAACGCCGCCGGCGGGACGTACTATGAGTTGCAGGACTACCAGCCTGCGGCGTGAGGGAACGGAGGAAAAGATGATGAAGCAGGATACCTATTATGAATATCTGGACGAGCTGCGGGACAGCGGGCTGATCGACATGTTCGGCGCCGCCAAGTATCTGGAACGCGAATTTCCAGAGCTTGAACACAAGGAAGCCGTTTCCGTCCTGCAGGGCTGGATGGACAGCCATGCGCAAAGGAGCGTGTGCTGATGGCGCAGGTCTCATCTTTGCAGATAGAGCGGCTCACGGTCTGCGGCTTCGGCTGCTTTGCAGACGAGCACAGCTGGACGTTCGGCCGCAGGACGGCCGTCACGGGCCACAACTACCAGGGCAAAAGCACGATCGCGGACGCGATCGCCTATGCGCTCACCGGCGCGCCGTACTTCGGCGGCCGCGATCTGGACCGGCTGCAGAACGGTTCGTCCCCCGGTATGCGCGTGGAGATGCTTGTCCGCACGGAGGACGGCCAGACGCATACCATCCGCCGCGGGCGGCACGAGGGGAAGACCTACGTATCCGTGGACGGCGTCCTGATGACGCAGGAACGCTTCGCGGAGCGGTTCGGCAGCCGCGACCTCATCCTCTCCCTTTTGGCCCCCCTGTACTTTGCAGAGGTGCTTGGCGGGGACGGGCGGAAGCTGATCGAGCAGTACCTGCCCGCCGTGCCGCATGAGGCGGTGCTGGATAAGCTGAGCGAACACATGCGCGGCATTTTGGGTGAAGACCGTCTGGAAATGCCGGAGGTCTATCTCAAAAACCGCCGAAACGAGCTGAAGGAGCTGGAAAAAGACCGTCTCGTACTGGATGGCCAGATGCAGCAGACGGACAGCCAGCGGGCAAAGCTGCAAAAGGAGCTGGACGAAAAGAAAGCCCTGCTCGCCCACACGGCCGCGGCGCTCGCGCCCTTGGCCAGCAAGCAGGAAGCGCAGGACTGCTCCGCGGTGGATGCAGAGATCGCGCAGCTCCGCGCGCAGTATGACGCGGTGCAGGACGGGCAGGCGGAAGACCGCCGCGCCGCCCTGCAGGCAGAGCTAAATGCGGTACGGGAGCGGCAGTATGCTTTCCCCAATGCGGCACAGCTGCGCCAGATTCAAAGTCAGCTGCAGACATTGTACGGCAGGTATCACGACGAAGCCGGACGGTTCCAGTATTTGCAGCAGCAAGGTGTCTGTCCGACCTGTCTGCGCCGTATCGACGCGGCCGGTTTCCCTGAGATACAGGCAGCATTTACAGACCGCCTGCAGAAGATCCAGACGGACGGCACTGCCCTGCGGCAGCAGAGTGAAACGCTTGCCGTGCAGGAAACGCAAAGCCGTCTGCAGTTTGAAGCGCAGAAAGCCGCCGAAACCTCCCGTCTTGCCGCAGCGCTCCAGGCACTGCCCGCAGGCACCGCCGCGCAGCAGCGGGACAGCATCAAGGCGAAGATCAAGGAACTGTCCGCAACCCTTTTATTGGGTGGCTTGACGGGCAAAGATGCGCAGCAATACCAGACCCTGTCCCATGAGCAGGACAAACTGGAGAGCGAAATAGAGCAGATCCAGAAGCTGCTGGACAGCCTGCCCAAGGGGCAGAAGGAGGCTCTGGACAAGCTGGACGATGAAATTCGCGCAGTAAACGACAAGATAGCGGCGGCGAAAGCCTACCAGTCCGAACGGGCGGCGCTGCTGTTCGCACCGGTGCAGATGCACAGGGCCGGCCTCAGGCTGTGCGAGGCGCGCAAGGAGAGCGGCGAGCTGCGGGACGTGTTCAAGCTGACCTGGGATGGCCGCGACTATGTCCGGCTCTCCCTTTCCGAACGCGTCCGCTGCGGGCTGGAGGTCGTGGAGCTGCTGTCCCGTCTGTCCGGCAAAAGCTATCCGCTGTTCGTGGACAACACGGAGAGCCTGTGCGACCTCGGCGCCGCGCAGCATAGCGGGCAGATGATACTGGCCCGCGTCATGCCGCGGCAGACGCTGCAGGTGAAAGCGCTGGACGAGCCGCAGCGGAAGGCCGGGTGACAGGATGGGCTACAAGACCTTTCCCATCCTGCCCACGGCGCGCAAAAGCGGCCTGCCGGTGGAGGACAGCGGGCAGCGGCAGGTGCATATCGACTGCCCGTTCTGCGGGGACCGCAAGCGGCGGCTGTACCTGTACGCGGACACGGACCAGTACCACTGCTTCCACTGCCGGGCGCACGGCAATGCCGTTTCGCTGTACGCAAGGCGCACCGGGCTGTCCTACAAGGACGCCTACCATGAGCTGCTGGAGGACAGCGTGATCCACTTCCCCCGTCCGGCGGCGCAGCGCCCGCCCGAGCGCGGACCGGCACCGCTCGAGCGGCGGGACGCGGTGTACCGCGCCATGCTGGGGCTGCTGCCCCTGTCCGCGGCGCACCGGGACGGCCTGCTCGCCCGCGGCCTGACCGACGCCGCCATCCGGCAGAACGGCTACCGCACACTGGGGAGCGGGAAAGAGCTGCGCGACCACATCGCCGCGCAGCTTTCCGCCCGCTTTGACCTGAACGGCATCCCCGGCTTTTTCTATGCGCAGGGCGCGTGGCGGACGTGCGCGTACAGCGGCCTGCTGGTGCCGGTGCGCGCGGCGGACGGCCGTGTGCAGGGTATCCAGATCCGGCGCGACGATGCGGAACACATGAAGTACGCGTGGATGTCCAGCGCGGGCAAACCGTACGGGACAGGCGCGCGGAGCTGGGTACATGTCGCAGGCGACCGCAGCCGGAAAGAAGCGGTGATCACAGAGGGGCCGATAAAGGGCGATGTGTCCAGCTTCCTGACGGAAGGGACGCTTTTCGTCTGCGTTCCCGGCGTGAATGCGGTCTCGTTCCTGACGGATACGCTGCGCACGCTTGGCGTGTGCAGCGTCTGGGAGGCGTTCGACATGGATAAACGCTGCAACCCACAGGTGCAGGCGGCGGTCTCCCGCCTGCGGCTGGAACTGAAAAAAGCCGGCGTCCCCTGCCGCACGATGGCATGGGACCCGGCCTGCAAGGGCATAGACGATTTTCTGGCGATGAAGCGAAGTGCATAGGGAGGAATTGCATTATGACAACCAATCCGAACAGCTTTATGGTAGTACAGAACAGCACGGACGAGAGCCGGCTGCTGGGCAAGTTCCTGTATTACTCGCTGGCCGATGTGCTGGTGGAGAAAGCGGACTTTGAACGCGTCTGCGCAGCGCTGAACTTCCCGTATGCCGGGCGGCGCATCTCCGAGGTGGACGCGTTCCGGAATGCGACCGGCCGCGTGACGCGGCGCACCGTGGCGGGCAGCGGCGGCGCGCAGGAGATCTTCCGCATCTACTGCCGCGACAACATGCGCGACGGCGGCGTCTATTCGCGCGAGCTCGTGCGCGAGACCGTTGGCCTGCGCACGAACCGGTATGAGAAGCTGGCCAACGTCTGCTATGACAGCAGCGCCGACATGATGTATCACGATATCGTGCAGGGCGACCCGTTATTGGATGTGGATCAGCTCTGCGAGGATATGGAGCGCAAGTTCGGCGTGTTCCGCAACTGCCTGGGCCGCAGCCAGATAGACACGGTGCTGCAGCACTATCTGAAGTCATTGGACGCGCTGCCGATCTCGGTCTATGGCAAGCTGTATTTCATCCCGCGGGACAAGATGCACAAGGTGGATCTGTTCGAGGACCTGATAGGACAGCTGGACCGCGCCAACCGGAACGACAAAGCGCTGGTGGTGAACAGCTTCTTTGTGGCGGACGACGCCAGGCAGCGCGAAAAGATGGCGTCTGAGTTCTACGCGCTCGCGCGGCGAGAAGCGCAGGAGTACCAGGAACGGGCGGCCTATCTGATAGACAGCGGCTGCCAGAGCGCGGCCATCATGGAACGCTGGATCTCCCGCATTGAGGAACTGAAGGCGAAAAAGCAGCGCTATGAAGCGCTGTTCCGGAAGGAGCTGACGGAAACCGACGAAGAATTTGATTCCCTGCAGCTTTACCAGCAGGAATTGCAGATGCGGGCTGAGGGAATACGGGCTTTGAAAGTTGCTTAAAATACACTCATTTATAGCGCATATACCGAAAGGAAAGGCGTGCTTATGCACGCCTTTCCTAAATATATGTGCTATTTGTATTTTTGGTGATTTAGCTAAACCGGCTTTAAAAGGTTGCTTGTAACTGGATAGGCATGCCCGATTATTTTCAACCCAAGCAATCAAGCAGCGTTATAATTCGTATGAATGCATTACTAAGTGTGGATGTACTTAACGATAACGGTTGTGTTTCATACCTAACTTGAAACAACCAAGTAGAAGTGATAAAATAAGCAAAACTGCTATAAGGAAGCGGAGGGGGACACTATGAAAAAATTTATTGTAATTAGTTTAGCTTTTTTACTAACTTTTACATGTACATTTGCCGCACCATCTTCATGGGCAGAAAACGATTGCGATGAAGCCGTTAAACTCGGATTAGTTCCTGATCATTTGCAGAATTCATATCAACAACCTATCACACGCGAAGAATTTTGTGAAATGGCAATCTCTCTGTTAAACGTATGTGGATTAGATCTTTCATCTATAGATACATCGCATTGTCATTATGCTGATACCAACTCTAAATATGTTCTACAGGCAACAGCTTTGGGAATAGTAAAAGGTGTCGGTGGCACCGGAACAACTTCTTTATTCGCCCCAAAGAAATTGATCACACGTCAAGAAGCTGCTACCATGCTATATCGATTAACCCAAACAGCAGTTATTCCAGATGTCGATGCCAGCCTTCTGGCTTCGCACACCTGGTCTGACAGAAACAGCTCACCGGAATATTTGTCTGATGGAGTGGAGAAATCTCATTTTTATTCCTGGGCATTAGACGGCATAGCTTTTTGTTACAATTCAGGCGTCATGGTTGGATTGCCAAACAATAAATTCGGTCCAAACGATTACTATACTATTGAGCAATCTGCAATTACCTTTCTACGCTTATTCCGATGGGCTGAGTCTGATGGCAAAAACAACAAGGCTTCACAAACCATTCTGATCGACACAGATGCGAACACTCAAACATACGGTTATACTACATTATGTGGGGAAGTGTTGGTGCCAAAAATCCTTCCGATCCCTCAAACCTCTACAACGGACTTTGTTTGGGATCCGTCAATTCCACATGGCAAATATATTAAGCTCTCATCTGATATGGGGGTTAAAATTATGAGTATAGACGGCCAATTTGTGAATACTGTTACAGAATTAGAGGATGTAACATTTATTTCGGATAAATGTGCATGGATTTTTTATACCAATGATACGAGTGCAATAATATCACTGCCCTCAGGGAAAGTTCTATATGAAAATGTTTTGTATGTTTCCCCCCTTTCAGATGAACTGTGGTCTATCAACTTCGGTGATGATAAGTCCTCAAAGTGCGGTATCATCAATGATGCTGGCGAAATGATAGTCGATCCTATTTATAAATATTTTAGTAATGTGTATCAAGATTGTTTTGTGGCCATTACTGATATGTTCACCTCTCCTGCCCTGTATGATTCAAACGGTAAATTATTATCCCGCACCAGCGGAATAGAAAGCTTAGAACAGTCTTATTATCTAAATGGATTTGGCCCTTATCTTGTATTGCAGAATACGCTCGGGCAAATATCTATATTCCATTATGATGGTACTGCTGTTTTTGACTGGGGACAACTTGAATCCCCTAACATTGAATTCATGCAGGAAGGTCTAATAAGCGGGCGTTTAAATAACACTACCAGAGGCGAGCGGCATCTATTTGATTTTTCGGGCAACGCGGTATCCAAGCCATTTTTAGACGATAGTGAAGGTGAAGTATTGTATGGCCGCTATATCATGGACATATTAGAAGGCAATAGCTATATCAGTTGCCTTTGTGATAAGGACGGAAACATCTTAAGAAAGAATTTGCAGGGGGTTATAAGCGATGGAGGAAACTGTATTGCTTGGATAAGCTTCGAACCTGACCCTTCTGACAAAAACCATTATATTAAATATGCTATCGTTGCTGACGAGAATGGCCAGGAATTATTTCGGGTATCTAACGCAGAATCTATAAGTTTTCAAGATGGCATAGTTCGTATTTCATATCCAGACAAAGATATCCGCTATTACTCTACAAGCGGAGTCGCACTAAAATAATTAAAAGCCAAGCGCTATCTGCGTAAAGCAGATAGCGCTTGGCTTTTAATTATGCGTCTTCAAAATACAGTTTAAATTAGGGTTGCCTGTTCCAGCAAAGTTGAAAGACCTTCTGGAGCAAATAGACAATACAAAAGATTCAAATGAAAAATAGTACAATCTATATCTTTTATTGAGTCCCGATTCCGCTCCAGTAAAGATAATCGTGTTTTGGCTTTCCGCATAAGGACTTCACATTCAGGTACAATATCTGTATCAATCAGAATGGAGGTCTTAAAATGGCGGAAAGAAAAATCTTGACGGAGCAAATCATGACTTTTGTCAAGTATCTGCGGCAAGCTGAGCGCAGTTCCGGCACCATAGAGAACTACGTTCGCCACATCCGCGCCTTTTCCCGCTGGCTGGACGGCAGGGACGTGACCAAAGCCGCGGCAGCCGCATGGAAAGCGCATCTCGTGTCCGCGGGCTACGCCCCTGCCACCATCAACGCCATGCTGGGCAGTCTGAACCGCTTCCTCGCCCTTGCAGGCTGGCGGGACTGCCAGGTCAAAGCCCTGCGGCTCCAGCGGCGGCTGTTTCGGGACGACAGTCGGGAGCTGACCCGCGCGGAGTACGACCGCCTGCTGAATACCGCCCGCGCCCAGGGACGGGAGCGGCTGGCGCTGCTCATGGAAACCATCTGCGCCACCGGCATCCGCGTGAGCGAGGTGCGCTGCCTCACTGTGGAGGCTGTGCAGAAGGGCAGGGCGGAGATCGCCCTCAAGGGGAAGATCCGCACCATCCTCATCCCCGGCAAGCTGCGGAAAAAGCTGCTCAAATTCGCCCGAAAAAACAAAACCGCCTCCGGCGAGATCTTTCTCACCAGAAACGGAAAAGGGATGTCAAGAAAGCAGATTTGGGCGGAGATGAAAGCCCTGTGCAAAGCGGCGGGGGTGGCTCCCTCCAAGGTGTTCCCCCACAACCTGCGCCACCTCTTTGCGCGGACCTTCTATCAGGTCTGTCGGGACGTGGCCAAGCTGGCCGACGTGCTGGGTCACAGCTCCATCGAAACCACCCGCATCTACCTCATTTCCACCGGCGCGGAGCATGAAAAGCAGTTGGAACGGCTGGGTTTGGTAGGATAGGACAAACTTCACAGATTGTCCCAGACCGGCAGAAAAGCAACCGGCAGAGTACATATTTACGAAGATATTTTAGCATGAAAATCCTGGGAGTGCAAGAGATAAGCTGGTTATGGGCATGGCGAAACAA
>NZ_BAAGGY010000021.1:0-56732 GCF_054658635.1 Agathobaculum sp. TL06 | reverse complement strand
TGGAGTATCTGGAGAAGCTGGTAAACGACATTCTGGAGCGCTACCCTGCGGGTCAGCTTCCGCCGACCGAGCTGATGACCCAGCGCGACCCCGAGGCGGTACGCGCCGTCCTCGCCGGCGAGCGCCATATCTATACCCTCGCATACGATTGACCGGAGGAGAGTGAGCGAACATGAAAAATCTGCTCGCCATCACGGCGATCACCAGCGGCGCCCCGCGCGCGCCGCTGGTGCTGCGCGGCGATCTGGTGAAAGCCGTCGGGCAGGCTGCGGATTGGGGGTATGACGCCATCGAAATCCACATCATCGATGCGGGCGATTTTCCGCTCCCGCTGATGAAAGACGCATGCTCCCGTTATGGCGTCAAGGTTTCCGCTATCGTCACCGGTCAGATCTTCACCCGCCGGAACCGGTGCATCACCTCCCCCGATCCGGCGAACCGCGAAGCCGCCATGGCCGAAGTAAAGGCCTATATCGACATCGCCGCCGCGCTCGGCGCGACGGACGGCGTCGTGATCGGCTGGGTAAAGGGCAACCGGCCGGATACCCAGCAGGAGGAGTTCGACCGCCTGCTGGCCGGTCAGCTGCGCGAGCTTGGCTCCTATGCCTCAAACAAGGGCCAGCGCATCCTGGTCGAGGTCATCAACCGGTATGAAACCAACCTGTTCAACACCGCCGCCGAGCTGCGGGAATTTCTGGACAAATGGGCGCTGCCGAATTGCTGGATCCATATGGACACGTTCCATATGAATATCGACGAAGCGGATATGCCGCAGGCAATCCGCACCGCCGGCGACAAGCTGGGCTATCTCCATGTTGCCGATTCCAACCGCCTGTATCCCGGCGCGGGGCATTTGGATTTTGCCCCTATCCTTGCCGCGCTGCAGGAGGTGGATTACCAGGGGACCATCTCGCTGGAGTGCATCCCCGAGCCGGACAGTATGACTGCCGGCGTCCGCGGCATGGCATTTCTGTCAAAAGCCGTGAAATGTTCTTGACAGTACTTGGAGATTATAATAGACTAATTTTAGCAATTCGATGCAAAATAACAAAATTATGGTCTCCTAAAAGGCTGTGAAGAATGGTGAAAACGAATGGAATTTTTTGACGAAGGCACTGCAAACGGCGAAAGCAAATCGGAATTTGTATATCGGGTCCTGCGGGATAATATCCTCAACGGCACTTATGCCCCCGGCGCTGCGCTGTATATCCGCGAGCTCAGCAGCCAGCTTGGGGTCAGCCGCACGCCTGTGAAGGAGGCCATCAGCCGCCTGGCGTTCGAGGACTATGTCGAGCTGCTTCCCAACCGCTGCGCCATCGTCTCCAGGATCAGCGCTACCGAGGTCATCGAATTGCTGGAACTCCGGGAGAGCCTGGAACGCTCCGCCGCCTACTATGCCGCGCTGCGGCATACCGAGGCGGATATCATGGAGATGCAGCAGATCCACGATTACCACCGGACGATACCGGCTGAGCAGAAAGAGGCTGTGGCGAAATGCGATCAGCGCTTCCACATGGCGATCGCCAAAGCCACCTACAACCGCCAAATGTATCAGACGATCGAAAAGGTGTTTACCAAGATGGTTCGCGTATCCGTCGCGATTTCCCAGGCGCGCCTCCCCGACTCTCTCGTACAGCATACCAACATCCTCAATGCCATCCGAGAGGGCAACGCAGAGGCCGCGCGCCGCTATATGTCGGAACACGACCAGGATATCCTGACCTCCGTAAAGCTGTTCCAGTATCAAAATATCCATTTGTTCCGCTCGTAACCCTTACATCTATAAAAAGTTCCAGATTCCAAACGGATCTGGAACTTTTTTGTCTTTCCGCGCATTACAACGCCGCGTCTGCGCGCGAACAAAGGAGAAATTGAAAATGGAAAAGCTGATTGACCTTCTTCCCTCCCTGCAGGATAAGCTGCAGGACAAGCCGCTCGCCCTGTACCCCGAATCCTGGAACCAGCTGGAAAACGGCCAGCTCTGCATGGCGGATTTCGGCTCTTACGACGCGATTCTTTTCTGGGGCAGAAACTGCCCGTTTCCGACCGACGAAGTCGTGGAAATCGACCAGCTCCCGCTCGCCAGGGTCCCCCTGACCCACGAAACCGCGGTCTGCCTGCACCATCTTCTGCCCTTCACCGCCCCGCAGCCCGTCCTGGGACAGGACCGCAGCTTCGGCATGGGCGACCGGCTCGGCATCGCCACCCTGGGCCATATCCGCGCCATCCGGAAATATGATGTGTACCCGATTTTCGCCCAGCAGTCCATGCGCGAGATCAAGCTGATGAACCGGACGTATGACGACGTGCTGGACCGCGTGACCTTCCAGGTGCTGCAGGCCGGCTTCAAAAAGGGCTACGGCGCGGACGGCGACCACCTCAAGTCCCTGGAGGAGGTCAGATACGCGATCGGCTGCGGCTATACCATGATTACCCTGGACTGCAGCGAGCATATCCGCGGCGAGGCGGCGTCCATGTCCGGCATAGAGCTGGAAGCGCTGCGCCCACTCCCTGCCGCGCTGGAGCAGGAATATCTCGGCCGTTCGTTCCAGCTTACGGGCGACGTTTCCGTCCAGTTCACCCGCACCACCCTGCACCAGGCCTACCTGATCTATGGCGAGGCCATTTCCTTTGCCAAATCGATTTACGACGCCTGCATCGCCGGTTCCAGCGTGGAGCTTGAAATTTCGATCGACGAGACCGAAACGCCCACCACGCCCGCGCAGCATTTCTTTGCCGCCAATGAGCTGAAAAAGGCCGGCGTGGTTTTCAAAACCATGGCGCCCCGCTTCTGCGGCGAATTCCAGAAAGGCATCGATTATATCGGCGACCTTGCGCAGTTTGACGAGGAATTCAAGGTGCATGTTGCGGTGGCCGACCATTTCGGCTATAAGATCAGCGTGCATTCCGGCTCGGACAAATTTGCGGTCTACCCCTCCGTCGGCCGCATGACGCACGGGCGGTTCCACGTCAAGACCTCGGGTACCAGCTGGCTGGAAGCGCTGCGCCTGGTCGCGGTCGCGGAGCCCGCGCTCTTCCGCGAGCTGTACGCCTATGCCATCGGCGTATTTCCGGAGTCGCGCGCCAATTACCATGTTTCCACCGAGCCCGAGCAGATTCCCGATATCTCCGGCATGGCGGACAAGGATCTCCCCTCCCTGCTCAATCTGGCCACCTCGCGCCAGCTCCTGCATATCACCTACGGCAAAATCATGAACGAAACCAATCCGGACGGCTCGCTCCGCTTCAAGGACCGCCTGTACCGTTTCTGGCGGGAGCACCGCGCGGAATACGACAGCATCCTCGAGCGGCATATGGACCGCCATCTCAGCCTGTTGATGCCCCATATGTGACTTTGTGAAAAAAACGCCTCCAAAGCGCTGCTTTGGAGGCGTTTTCCCTGCGTTTTTTTACCGGCGGGCCTTGAAGCCGCGCGCATACGCCGCGGGCCAGTCGTAATCAATCCGGTAATCCCGCGCTGTGTTGAGCACCCAATAGGGGTTGCGCAGCAGCTCGCGGCCGAGCGCCACAAGGTCCGCGCGGCCGTTCCCCAGGATTTCTTCCACCTGATGCGGGTCGGTAATCAGGCCGACCGTAATCACCGGCAGGCCGGACGCCTGACGGAGAAATTCCGCCGCCTTGACCTGATAGCCGGCATACAAGGCCGCGGGCGGGGTTGGCACAACGCCGCCCGTGCTGACGTCAAGAATATCCGCATAGGGCCGTATGAGCGCCGCGACCCGCGCCATCTCCTCCGGATGCATCCCCTCCGGCTCGTAATCCTCCGCGGAAACGCGCACCAGCACCGGCTTTTCCGCCGGCCACACCTCATGCACCGCCTGCAGCACCTCAAGCAGCAGCCTGCAGCGGTTTTCGGTCGAGCCGCCGTAGCCATCTGCGCGCCGGTTGGTCAGCGGGGACAGAAACTCGCTGAGCAGGTAGCCGTGCGCCGCGTGGATCTCGATCGCATCGAACCCAATCCGCGACGCCCGCTCGGCCGCGCTGCGAAACGCCGCGACCGTTTCCCGCATGTCCGCTTCGGTCATTTCGTGCGGCAGGGGCGAGCCTTCGTCAAAGGGGATCGCGCTCGGCGCATAGACCGCGGGGACCGACGCCTCGCATTTGCGCCCCGCGTGGTTGAGCTGAAGCGCCATTTTCGCCCCCTGCTCCTGGCAGGCCCTGACGATCGGCGCGAGCGCCTCTGCCTGCTCGTCGTTCCACAGGCCCAGACAATGATCGGAGATCCGTCCGCAAGGCAGAACCCCCGTGGCCTCCATAATAATCAGCCCCACGCCGCCCACGGCGCGCGCGATGTAGTGCGAAAAATGGAACGCTTTCGCCACACCGTCCGTCCCCGCGCTGTACATGCACATGGGCGGCATCACAATCCGGTTGCGCAGCGTCATATTTTTTATGGTAAAAGGGGTCAATCCATACATATGCAATTTCCTTTCCCGCCGGATACCGGCGCGCAGCAGATTTCTGTTTTCTTTTCAAGGCAGCGGCTCCGGCCTTGCCGTCCGCTTCCGCCGCTCTATTTACAGTATACGCCAAATGGTCCGGCGGCACAATCCGCTCCGTTTATTTTTCCGCAGGAGGCCTGTCGGACTGTGCGCGCCTTGAACGTTCACTATCCATACATTTCACGAAGTTTTGTCTAAAATCCGACTTTCTTTTTCCCCTTCCCGCGCTTATAATAAAATTGGTATAAACCGGTAAAACAACGGAGAAAGAAAAAGGGGGATGATTCTTGATGGAACAGTATCCGATCACAGCCGCGCAGCGGCTGCACCTTGTCACGCTGCAGAATGCGTGCGAAAAGCAGGTGCTCAATATCTGCGTCAGCCTGTTCATCCATCTGGAGGTTGATTTTGACGCGCTCGCGCGGGCGGTGCGCCGCGCGGTTGAGCGGGACGACTCCGTGCGCGTTCGCTTCACCCGCGGGGAGGACGGAACCGCCCGCCAGTATATCGTGCCGGCGGACGACCGTCCGGTCCGCCATGTCGATCTGTCCCGCATGACCGAGTCCGAGGCCATGCTCGAACTGCACCGCTGGAGCCGCCAGCCGTTCGAGCCGCGGTGGGACGCGCCGCTGTTCGAGATCGTCACCGTTGCCATGCCGGACGGCTGGAACGGCGCCTTTGTCCGCATCGACCACATGCTGTCCGATTCCTGCGCCATGATCGTGCTGCTCTGCGATGTGGTCGAGCTGTACGCCGCCGAGGTGTTCGGCACCAAGCCGCCCGCGGACCGCGCCCCCTACCTTGCCTCGCTGCAGCGCGACTTGGAGCGCGCGGCCGATCCGGTCCGCACGGCGCGCGACCTTGCGTTCTGGAAAGAGCAGGCCGAACGGGAGGGCGAACCGCTCTACACCGATATCCGCGGCCCCGGCCATACCGCCTCCGGCGCGCGCTGGGCGCACAGCGAAAAGCACGACCTGACGGTCGGCCAGCGCACATTCATCCTTGAGCCCGCGCCCGCCGAACGCCTGCTCGAATTCTGCGAGGAGCAGAATATCTCCATGACCAACCTGCTGCTCATGGGCCTGCGCACCTATCTGTCCAAGCAGAATGGCGGTGAGCCTGATATCAGCGTGCGCAACTATGTATCGCGCCGCGTGTCCCGCATCGACCGCAAAGCCGGCGGCACGCGCATCCACTGCTTCCCCTGCCGCACGGTGATGCCCGCGGATACCAGCTTTATCGAGGGCGTGCGCCAGATTGCCGCGGTCCAGAATCAGGTATACCGCCATACGGATTTCGATACGCTGGAAGCCGACCGCCTGCGCCGCGAGCGCTGGGGCGCGCCCGCGGACGCTCTGTACGAAAGCATTGCGCTCACCTACCAGCCGTTCCCCATGCGGATGCAGGACGACCGCCTCAACCAGATCGAGTACCGTTCGATCTGGCACGATAACGGCACCGCCGTGCAGCCGCTCTACCTGACGGTCATGCATCGTCCGCTCGGCACGGGCATGGATTTCTATTTCAAATACCAGGCCGCATGGTACAGCCTGGAGGAAGTCGAAAAGCTGTATTACTACCTGATGCGCATTCTGTTTGCCGCGGTCGAGGATCCGGAGATCACCATTGGAGAGCTCATCCGCACGGTCTGACGCCGCTCTGTCCCACTTCGAAAAACCGCCTGCCGGCTTGTGGGCCGGCAGGCGGTTTTTATGCTTTTTTATCCCCGCTGGGCCGTCTGCACGTTCTCCGGACAGGGGCGCGGATCGAGCAGCGCGCGCTCGACGCTCCAGTAGAACGCCTGCTCGCCCATCAGCTCCACAATGCCCGCGCGCCGCAGCATGGTCATGGAGGCCGTGGGCAGCCCGCAGATCGCCACGTCCACGCCCCTTTCGCGGAAGCCCTCCAGAATGGCCTGCAGGGTCTGCGCGGCGGATACGTCCACCGTCGGCACCCCGCGCATGGACAGCAGCAGCGTATCGCAGCCCGCCGCACGGTCGGGCAGCTCCTCGAGCACGCTGATGTTGGCGAACAGCAGCGGACCGGTGATGTAAGCGACCATCGCGTTGCTGTACCGCGCGTTCAGCACCGGATCGTCGTTTTTCAGGCGGGACATATCCACCCGCTCATAGTTGATCTGCAGCTTGGACAGGCGCGCGACCATCAGGATCAGCCCGAGCCCCACGCCGACCACGATCGCGACCGTCAGGTCGAACACGATCGTGCAGACCATCGTGACCGCGAATTTCGCAATCGCCCCCTTGAACCGGTGGGAAAACATATACCGGATCGCATGCCACTCGTTCATGCGCCACGCGGTCACCATCAGGACGCCGGCCAGCGCAGCGAGCGGCACGTTGCGAATCACAGGCGCGAGCGCGAACATCATAATCAGCAGCCCAACCGCATGGAACACGCCGGTCAGACGGGTCTGCGCGCCCGAGCGCACCGCGACCGAGGTACGGGCCAGCGCGGCGGTCGCCGGTATGCCGCCGAACAGCGGCAGCACCAGGTTGCCTACCCCCTGCGCGAACAGCTCCTGGTCGTTATTGAGCTTGACGCCGGTCGCCCGCCCCGCCGACGCGCCGCACAACAGGCTTTCCAGCATGTTCAGCACCGCGATGGAAAAAGCGGGCGCCAGCAGCGCGGGTACGGCGCTCCAATCGACCGCCCGCGGGGAAAGCCGGTCGGGCAGCAGCAGCGTCTGCGGTATTTCTCCCACCGTCGCGATATCCAGGCCGAGCAGCATGGTCGCGGCAGTCGCCAGAATAATGCCGATCAGCGACGCCGGAACAACCGCGTTCCACTTCTTCGGGAACACAACCATCAGCACCGTCACAAACAGCGCGACCGCCGTGGTCGCCAGATCGGGCCGGAAGCCAAGCGTGCCGTAGCTTGCCAGCTTGGCCAGCGCCGACCCGCCCTCGGAATATGTGCCGAAAAAGTTGTCGATCTGCCCCATGGCAATGATTACCGCGATGCCGGAGGTGAAGCCTGTGATGACCGGCGCGGGTACGAACGCCGTCAGGTTGCCCAGATGCAGCACCGCTGCAATCAGCAGCATGATGCCCGCCAGGAAGGTGGCCACAAACATCCCCTGCATCCCATATGCGCCGATCAGCGAACCGAGGATCGCCGCCATCGCTCCGGTCGGGCCGGATATCTGGTAGTAGCCTCCGGTCAGCGCCGAAATCACCAGTCCGGCGACGATTGCCGTTACCAGGCCGCAGGCTGCGGTCGCGCCCGCGGAAACGCCGAACGCCAGCGCGAGTGGCAGCGCAACCGCCGCCACTGTCAGCCCTGCCATCAGATCCTGTGACAGTTTATGCCCGTTGTATCCCCTGAACTCGTTCCTGAGCTGCTGCAGGAATGCCTTTCCCATTTCATTTCCCCCATTTTCTGATTTTTCCCGCGCCCCTCACGGCGCGAAAAGCCCCGCAATGCTGCATCGCGGGGCTGCGGGACATGGAACGGCGCCGCGCCGTCCATGTCCCCTGTTTGTTTCAGCGCGCCAGGTACTCCCGACCGATCCGGTCCGCTTCCAGAAGCGCCTGGTACACGTCCTCCGCCGTAATATCGGGGGACAGGTTTTTGGTGGACTGCGTCGGTACGCAGGCCGCCTCCGCCACCTTGCGCAGGGTTTCCTCCCTGATCTCGGTAATGCCGAGCTGTGCAAGCGTCATCGGCAGCTCGACCCGCGCCAGGAAACCCAGCACCTCCTCAAGCGTCTGCGCATCCGCCTTTTGCAGCACAAGCTGGGTCAGCACGCCAAACGCGACCTTTTCGCCGTGGTACATGCCATGCGCCTGCGGCTCCTGCGCGAAGCCGTCGTTGATCGCGTGGGCCGCCGCAAGGCCGCCGCTTTCAAAGCCGACGCCGCTGAGCAGGATATTCGCCTCGACCACCTTTTCCAGCGCGGGCGTATATTCGCCGCGCTTGACGCCGTCGAGCGCTTCCGGCCCGTAGCGCAGCAGCAGGTCATAGCACAGGCGGCTCATCATGGCGACGGTTTCGGTCTCCTGACCGCGCGCCATGGTCTTGACGCCGTTTTTGCGGCACGCCTCCGCCTCGAACCAGGTCGAGAGCGCGTCGCCCATGCCGGCCGACAGCAGACGGGCCGGCGCCTTGGACAGGATCTCGGTATCCACCAGCACGAGGTCCGGATTGCGGCGCATCATGACCGCCTTGACCACCACGCCCTGCTCATTATAAAGCACCGCCACGCCCGAGCACGGCGCGTCGTTCGAGGCCACGGTCGGGATGATGATGCAGGGCAGGCCGCCCAGATTCTCGGCAACGGTCTTCGCCGTGTCGATCACCTTGCCGCCGCCCATGCCGATCACGGCGTCGCAGCCCGCGGCCTTGCAGGCGTCCATATGGGCGAAGACCTCAGCCTTGGTCGCCTCGCCGTGGAATTCGGCAAAGACAACTGTTTTTTCCTGCTCCGTCAGGCTTTGCTCGATCTCCTCGCCAAACCGGCGGCGGCCGCCGGGCGAACAGAGCACATAAAACGTGCTGCCAAGCTTTTTCACACTCTGACCGAGCTTTTTTCGCTCCCCAAAGCCCTGTACATACCGGCCGGGCGCTTTCATTGCGATAGACATTGTGGTGCATCCTCCTTGTTGTTCCCCGGGCGTCCCCTGTCCGTCCGGTGCAGTTTGTATTGCCGAAACGAGCCGCTGTATCCGCTTCTGCGGCTATTATATCATATGTATCCGTATTTTTGAAGAAAAAACCGTTCCCGCGCGCAATTTTCTTCCATGCGGAGCTCCCCTTTCCTCCCCACCTTTGCTTTTCGCCCCCGCGCTGTGTAAAATAAGGGTGTCTTAGGGCGGCGGACAACGTCCGCCGCCCCTGGTTATACCTGTCCATGCGGATCGTTATTTAGCAGATAGGCTTGTTTTCCCCAGTCTCCCAACGCCTGTAGCGCCGGATCAATCGCTTTCCCCAGCTCGGTCAGCGCGTATTCCACCCGCGGCGGAATCTCATTATACTGTTTGCGGTCAACGATCTTGCACTGCTCCAGCTCCTCCAGGGATTTGGAAAGCATAACGCTGGAGATCCCGTTCAGCCGCCGCTGCAGCGCATTGAAGCGAATGGGCTCTTGCTGGTTCAATTCCCAGAGGATCTGCAGCTTCCACTTTCCGCTCAATAAATCCAGAGCATATTTTACCGGACAATCCATCCCAACGTCTCCTTTACTTTATTTTTTCTAAGCAGGTAAATAAATATTGCGTACTTGTTATATTCTTATCAGACAGTATAATTATAAACACGGCCGAAAAAAATGTAAAGGAGTCTGACTGATGAATGTGTTCCATGCGATTGAACTGAGGAGAAGCGTCCGCGCCTATACCGCTGCGGCCGTTGAAAAAGAAAAACTGGAAGCCATCGTCAAGGCGGGAAACCTTGCGCCTGTGTTTGGACGGTTCCATATCACCGTGATCCAGGATCCCGCGCTGCTGCAGGCGATTAATCAAACCACACTGGAACGGATGAAACACTCCGGCAACGATTTCTTGGAAAAACGGGCCGCCACAGAAGGATATATTCCTCTGTACGGCGCACCCGTTCTGCTCGTGCTGTCCGCGCCGCACGGTAATGACCGCAGCGGATTCAATATGGCGAACGTCTCCTGCGCGGCGGAAAATATGATCCTTGCGGCCACAGAGCTGGGCTTGGGGACCTGTTTTGTTATGGGACCCATGCTCGCTTTTGACAATCCGGAACTGGCCGAAAAGCTCTCTTTGCCGGCGGATATGGTGCCGCTTGTCGGGGTGCTGGTGGGCTACCCCGCGGAACCCCTTGCAGCCAATGCCCGAAAAACACCGGAAAATGTGACCTATCTCATCTGAACCCGCCATATGCCGCCTTACCGTCTGCGGGATTTCTTTTTCAGAACCGTTGTGATTGCATTAATTTTTGTCGTTTCATGTCGCCCGTTGTCGAATATTACATATTCTGTCATATCATGGAATCATCTTACAATCAAGGTGGTTTTATCATATGGAAAAATCCGAGCGAATCATTCGAACGATTATCGGCGCGGAAAAGGCAAACACCCATGCGCTCGCGCTTTCCGTGGATGTCATGGCCGACCTGCTCTTCCGGCAGAAAATCCCCATGGATGATATTTATGTCGGCAGCGACGTCTATCCGGTCGTGGCCAAGCGGTCAGGTAAATCGCTGACTGCCGTCACGCGCCAGATCGAACGCACCGCCAACCTCTGTCTGGACGCGCTGCACAGCCCGCTGGCCAAGCAGTATATTGGCCGCACGACTTCCGCTCGGCCGACGCCGCGCATGCTGATTATTTATCTGGCGTTTTACGTCCATTTCGACAAGCCCTTTTTCGAGGTCATCCAGGAGCATCCCTCGCTCCTCTTCTGAATCTGCCGATTCCCGCGGCTTATCTCACATGGCAAACAGGCCGGAGGCTTATGCCTCCGGCCTGTTCTCCGTTTGTATCCGCTTGCGTCCGACGCGCCGCGCTTCCACAAAAGCTGGGACGCAGCCCTAACCCAGGAGAGCCTCCTTTTCCTCCCACTGGTCATTTGCTGCGCTGCACCGCAATTCATACATGGGGTCAGCGTAATGGAATTGCTCCGCAAAAAGCTCCACCTCCACCACAACCCGATTGCTTCCCGTCCGAAACAGCGCGGGAAAAATCGCCGGCGCTTGTTTGATCCGGCTTTCCCTGGATACCGTACACAGATATTCGCCCCCGGGAATGCGCATGATTTGCGAGTGCTCTTGCAACGCATTCCCCGTTTCCCGCAGGTCGATGAACAAATAGGTGCGCGCTCCCTGTTCGGTATAGCGGAGCAGCTGTCCATTGTTAAATCCAGCATGCAGTCCATGCCGCTCGATCTCGGTAATCATCCGGTACATGGCGGCATGAAAATCCGGATCGGTCTGCGTCCCTTCATAAGGGATGGTCCAGCACTGCCTTTCCGGAAAGCAGGCCTTGATAAGATGTTGCGCGCTGCAGCTTTCTGCGTGGCACATCTCCTGCTGCATGCTCTCTAAAAAATACAGCCGCTCCTGAATACGGCGCATTTTCTCATAGGCAGTCTGCTTTCCATATTCCAGCAGGCCTGCATAATCAATCCGTCCATCCGTTTGCGAGAGGAACGCTCGAAAAGCCTTGAGCGGGATATCAAGCTCCACACAGTATTGAACCGCCTCCACGATCCGCGTCTGGGAAAAGGTATAGTACCGGTATCCGCTGTCTGGGTCGACAAACGCCGGCTTCAAAAGGCCAAGGCTTTCGTAATAACGCAGGGACTGGATATGTACACCGGTCAGCTTGGATAGCTTCCCGATGGAAAACAGCCGCTTCTTATCCATAAATTTTATCCTTCCCTATTGACTCTCATATTATAGTAGACTTTATAATAAATCGCTGTGGAGAAAAAGTCAACCCGCCTCACTGCGGCGGGACGAAAGGAGAATATTTATGGATCTGCTCAGAGACAAGGTAGGTGCGCTGTATCAAAGGTTCCTGTGGCCCTCCCTTTTTGCCGCGATGGTGACCACGATCTACAGCTTTGTGGACACGGTCGCTATCGGCCAGGGCGTCGGGCCGGACGGGGCGGCGGCCGCCGCCATCATCTACCCCATTTTAGGGGTGGCGTCGCTGATCGGTTTTCTGTGCGGGATCGGCGGTTCGGTCCGGCTGGGAAAGGCCCGGGGCGAGGGCGAAATGGAAAAGGCCAACGCCTATTACACGGCGTCCCTTCTCCTGGTGCTGATTCTGACCGCCATCGTCTGGCCGCTCACCATCCTGTTTGACGAACAGCTCTTCACCCTGTTTGGGGCCAGCCAAACGCTGATGCCGCTGGTGCTGGAATACGGCGACTGGGTCATCTGGACATTCCCCGCCTTTATCCTCTCCGCTTACTTCACCTGTATGATCCGCTGCGACGGGGCGCCGAATTTTGTCATGGCGGCCGTATTGGCGGGCGGCGCGTTCAATGTGTTCGGCGACTGGTTTCTGGTTTTCCCCATGGGCATGGGGATGGCGGGCGCGGCGATCGCCACGGCGGGCGGCACAATCATCCAGTTTTTGATCCTGCTGTGCTACCTGCTGCAAAAACGCTGCCGACTAAAGCTGGTGCGCCCGTTCCGGTTCGCGGGCGCGATCTGCAAATCGGTTTCCGCCGGCTTCAGCGCATCGGTCCTGGAATTTGCGTTCATCGTCCTGACCTGCATTCTGAACAACCAGATCATGCGCTACGGCGGCGAGGTCGCGCTTTCGGTCTTCGGCGTGGTGCTCACCTGCTCCGGCATGTTCCAGCATATCTATACCGGCGTGGGACAGGCCATCCAGCCCATTGCGGCCAATAATTACGGCGCGGGACAGTTTTCCCGCATCTTCCGGCTGCGCCGGATCTCTCTGACAACGGTGCTGCTCATGGGCGTCGTGTTCACCGCGTTGGGTCTGCTGTTTCCCACGCAGATCATCCAATTTTTCATGGACGCCACTCCGGCAGTGATCGAGGCTGCGCCGGAAATCGTCCGCATCTATTTCCTCTCGTTCCTGTTCATGGGAGTCAACATCTGGGCCACATCGTATTTCCAGTCCATCATGCGGACGCTCACCTCCTCCGTGCTCACCATCCTGCGGGGATTTGTCGTCAGCAGCATCCTGCTGTACCTGCTCCCTGTTCTGATGGGAGGCGTCCGCGGCGTCTGGTGGGCGATGGTGCTGACCGAGGGCATTGTGGCGGTGGTCACGCTGTTCTGCGTCAAAGCCGCAAACCGGCGTATGCAAGCCGAGCAGGTATCCCACGGTGAAGCGGCCGCCTGACAAAGCAGATTATCCCCATCGGCAGTACGGGCCTGCCAATCGAAGATCTGCAGCGGATCACCATCATTCTGCGCGATATTCTCTCTTTGGAATTCAAATAGCGTTTTTTCTGTTTGAGCGGCCACTGTTACCCTTTGGTCTTCACGGAAAGGAATGGAACGGCAAGCCAGTATTGCTACACGATTTGAGGCAAAATAAAACCCGCACTTTTTCAATTAGAAAAAGTGCGGGTTTATGGCGGAGACGGAGAGATTTGAAAAGCAAAAACTTGATTTTTTCAATCTTTATAGGTCTATTATCTGCAGAAATATTTAATATTGCCAATAATTCATGACATATTGCACATGCTGTTTTGGTTGATTGTTTTGGGATTGCAGCACGATTGCAGTCATACTTGTTATAGTAGAAAAAATACTGCACGATAGTTTTTAGATTCGAGCAAATCGGCGTGCATTTCAATTACATGGGCAAAGCCATGGAGCATTGCTTTTTGTTCAAGAATATAAGGAAGTAGCAAAAGAAAGATGAGGAAAAAATAGAAGCCTCCTTTCCCCGATATGATATCAGCGACGAGGTATGGGGCCTGCCGGAGTTGCATCTGCCCGGGCAGCAAGGACAATGAGTTGGAAATACCAGGATAATCGGCGCTTTATCAACGCAGTATTTTGGGGCTACGAACCAAAGGACCTTGGCGTGATCTGCCGCCGGATTATGAATGGCTGCTGATCGACGCAAACCATATGAAAGTACATCCTCGTATGGCAGGCGCAAAGGGCAAAAAGCAGAAAATATGTTTTCAAACTTTTGCCGTTGTTAATCCACCCATTATGTACCAAAAATACAAATTTCATCACTGTTAGCACATACAATTCAGGTTGTTATCAACGTGTTTGCACTCGCCGCTGCACTCAAACAAACATGATATTCCTCGCTCACCAGCCTGTAACTGGCTGGTGTTTTTATTTTCAACACATTTTGTTCATGCAAGGGGCTGCTCCGTACTGTCTTTCGCTTTTCGAATCGCTTGGATCAGCTCATTCTGCTGCGCTATACTAAACAATCGTATAACAATCATCCTCTAATAAAAAGGCAGCTTTGTACGTTTCGCAACATTATCCGTATATCCGTTCAGCTCAATTGATTGACGATTTTGCTGATAACGGCGTTCTGTTGAGCCTGTCAATAATAAAGGCCAAAAACGCCCGCAAAGTCACGATATGGCTCGTGACATCCTCTTTTCTTGATAGCACCGTACGTTGAATACAGGAAAGACGTTAACAGGCGGTGCGCGGCGAACTTCCGCAGCATCCTCCGTGACCGCGCCAAACCAGTTTACGATATATCTGACCTCAGGCTGCGTGGCTGGCACCTGCGCGGTTTGCGATACGGGTGCCACCTGTTCTTCAGGCACCCGCGGCTAACTTGTTGTCTGGTGTGTACTGGCTGTGGTGCGGAAAGATGGCCTGCCTGTGGCATCTGCTGCACACTGGGCTGCCCCGTATAATCCGACTCAGGTTGAGGCGACTGCACCTTCTGCAGTTTGGACTGTGACTGTGCTTCCGGAGTTACGGAAGGCTGGTATTGACTGAGGTTTCATTGCCTGCGCTAATGCGGATATTTGATTCCCAAGACCTACAGCGAGAAGGCTTATCTTAAAAACTGCTCTAAGCTGTTGCCAGTTCCCAAATTCATTCCATGCCCATTGTTTTGCAGTTCACTCAAGTCTTTTGCCTCTATTCTCTGCTGTATTCATCCGGCTATGGAAGTATGTACAGTTCAGGCAAACAGACTGCCTCTTGGGCTGATTGCTACAATCTTATTTCAGCCTTACTATCTTCTTATTTCCGTTTTGCGAAGCAAAGGCGCTCTCTCCATAAATACCGGATATGGCAGACGGGCTCTTTTGCTAAATATCTTCAGCCTGCGCAATCCAGAAATCTAGGATCTTGTTCATTAGCTGGATCAACTCCATGGCTGCCTCCGGCGGAAGGTTGGTTCCATATTTTTCATCCCAAAGGGCATAGTGATGCATAGCCGTGACATACATCATTTCCCCAGCCAACTCCATGTCACTGTCGGACAGCTTCTTCCCCATAGAATCAAGTCTTTTCTTTAAAATTATTTTCTTTCCATGGATAAAGCGTTCCTTCCAAATATTGAATGGAGCGTTGAGGTCGTCCGACTCGGACAGATTTTTTCCGAGCGACTTGTTTCCATTCCAGGCTTGCAGAAATTTTTGCAATACAACTACCGATGTAGAATCCAAATTATTCAATGCCAAATTTCCCTCTGCAAGGGTACTAAAATAATCGTCAACATACTCTCCGATCTCTAAAAGGCTCTTGGAGTATATTGAATTGGTGATATAGGTGGCTAAGTCATATTTGTCACGAAAATAATGATAAAAAGTTTTTCGGCAGACGCCGGATTTTTGGCAAATATCGGAGACAAAAATATTCTCCAGCGGCTTTGTTTTGAGAAGGTCAGACATGGTTTGGGCCAACAATTCCTTTATGATAGTCCGCATCATCATTCCTCCCTTTCAATGTCAATAAGAACGGGGATGAACTATTTTTAGCATAGCATGAAACTTACCAAAAGTAAAGATACAGCTTATCATGTGCCGACGTATACACATCCGAAAATTGTAGCCAAATGTAACACAAAAAATATCTGTAAATTGTACTATTTTGCCTATTGAAATATAATAAAAACAGTTATAAGAAGTGTGCAAAACTCCTGCAGATCTCGTTTTTTTCAAACAGGCTCTAAGATATATATGGGCTTTCCAGATGCAGCATAAACGGTAACAGATGCAATGGAGAATGGGTAACGGCTCAAGGCTTAACCTGCTCTCCTATACTTAAAAATAATTTTGGGGGATAGGTGTTTTTCCATTAGCTATCTCTTTGCAGCGGGATAGTATTTTTGTCAGACCTGGCTAAGAAAGGAGGATTCCAAAGCTATACTGCAATGACTGTTTTATCGCTAACTAATTGGGACACGTTTTTCTTCTGGGCGTATAGTTCGCATTCCGCCTACCCTCTTAGGGCGTATGGACATAATGCTACAGCCATATCCTCTGCAAAAGCCGCCTATCCGTCTATTACATTTGCAACCCTTCTCAAAGACATGAAGTATGCGGGGAAGGGAGTCTTTATACTGTGAACAGCTATGCAGCGAAGCATGAAATCGCCTGGCAGGGCTCTCACACGAAGAGACTCTAAATACTCTGCGTTCGGATTCCTACTCATCCCTATTATTATGACTTCACCCAGATGCCACAATGTATGTGGCGATGTTTTGATAAGCGCTGGTTGGGTCTGGTGGAGAATCCTCTGCCATGCTTAGGGACTTATGATGACCCGCCAATGTATTGCTGTATGGTAGACTATGCTTTGTACAGCTTCAAGGTGTTTAAAAGGCAGTCCAATTTTAAAAAATTGCACTTTTTTACCAGAGAGAAGCGTACGGTTAGGAGACATTATGAAAGAGACAATCGATGCGAAACAGATGCGGGGAGATGTTAAGCTTTCTTTTCGCCAGAGAGTAGATTACGGTGTTTATGAATTCGGATACTATTTGACCTATAACTGGATCACCCTTTTTATGTCGTTGTACTATACGGAGGTAATCGGTGTACCGCTGACATCTGTAGCAGCGCTTACGTTGCTTGTACGCATTTTTGACGCCGTTAACGATCCAATTATTGGCTCTATTGCAGACAGAACCAAAAGTAGATGGGGGCGTTATAAGCCGTGGACTCTTGTGGGCGGACTATGCTTAGCGGTTCTGGTCGCCCTTATGTTTAGTGCCAGCCCAGATTGGGGGATGAGTCTGAAAGTTGTATATATGTATGTACTCTACATCCTGGTCACATTAGCCTCCACCGCGTGCTACATGCCCTACTCCGCTCTGAATGGGGTGCTGAGCGCCAATGCGGCAGAGCGCGTAACACTGTCGAATTTCAGGGTTGTATTTCAAAATATCGGCGGACAAATGACGGGGATGATCGCTGTCCCAATGGTCCTGTATTTTGCCGGTACAAAGACTGGTCCTGAAGCCGCACCTGGCTATTCAAAAGCCGTTATCATTTGTGCGGCTGTGTTCATCCCCATCGCAATCTACACCTCTGCCAGAGTAAAAGAGGTGGTCCTACAGCCGCCAAAACAGGATAAGATCCCGCTAAAAACACAATTGGCTTGCCTGGTGAAGAACCCCTGTGCGCTCATCGCTGTCTTGGGCCTGTTTATGCACGGTACCGCACAATACGGAAGAGCGGGTATGCTGTCCTACTACTTCCAGTATGTCGTGGGCGATTTGGGCTTGGTAGGTGTCTATAGTACCATTTCCCTTGTGGCCTGTTTTATCGGGCCGCCTGCTGCAAGCTTACTCCATAAAGCGCTAAAGCATAAAGGAAAGGCTATGACAATTGCATTTTTAGGTGTGGTTGTGACGACCGCGCCCATTTACTTCATACGAGAGATCGGTATTGCGTTCTGGTTACTGCTGTTTATTGGGCAAATTTGCGTATCCGCAGTAGGTGGAATTTCCTATGGCTTGGTTGGGGATGTAACCGACTACGGAGAATACAAGTTTGGCGTTCGTGTAGACGGCTTCCTAGCCTCCTTTGTGTCGCTCTCCTTGAAAGTGGGCGGTGCTGTAGGGCCGGCCGCATTGATGCTTGCAATCGACCAGTTGGGCTTTGTCCCCAATGCTGCAACGCAAAACATAGCAGTGGTCAACGTACTGGCGGCCAGTATAAGTTTAGTGATCTCTGCCTGCTCGCTAATAGCAGCCATCGCTTTTCTCTTTTATAAACTGAGCGACACAGAGCAAAGCCGTATTTGGGCTGAATTAGAAAAACGTCGCGCACAAGATATAAGCTGAGAATTACCCGCCTATATATTGTAGCAGCGCTGGACGGTTTCATGTTGGAACAATTGACGAAAGCGCGAGCAGAAAGGGGAGCGGTGTGAGGATGCTTTTTTGTGCAGACGACTGCACATACACGAAGGGTCTGTCCCAGGATATTTTCTCCTTTTTGCTTCAGCAGGGGGTAGATTGTGAACAACTTTCCCTGCATGGTGATCCTCGCCTCTGTCCAGAAGAGCAGTCACCACCTTTCTGCCAAGACAAACGATTCTCTCCCAAGTGCCTTGTAATCGCATTAGGGCGAGAAACGCTCTTGGCCAAAGCCACAGCTATGGCAGCCGTGATGCACTTTCCAATTCTGAGACTTGGGACTGAACGCGACAGCCAATTGTCAGATCTGCCTGCGGAGGAGTGGGAACAATTGTGGAAGTTGTTGCAGGGTGCGTTTGAAATAAAAAGTTGTTTGATGCTGGCAGCTCATGTAAAACGAGGAAACAGCATAGCCCACAGGATAGTGGTGGCTGGCGATCTTGCAATCACAGGAACGTATCCTGGACAGATAGTGCATTTAAATACTTTTGTGGCGGAAGAATTGCTGTGGGAATTACATGGCGATGGCGTTGTTATTTCCACCCCTACTGGTGCAGGAGGCTACTCCTACCGAGCCGGTGGATGTTGGATGGACCCGAGTATGCAAAATTATATGGTTACACCAATCTGTTGCCATAGCATTAAAATGAGACCCGTGATTCTAAGCCATAAACAAACCTTAAAGGTTTCCCAGGCAAATCGTAGCTACGTTCCTGTCAGAATTATAGTAGATGGATGTTACGCTTTCCACTTGAAACAAGGAGATAGTCTAATAATCAGCGCTTGGGAGCAGAAGAGTTTTTGCGTACGGTTGAATGGATCAAACATATTTTCTTATTAAGCAAATAGGGGGTAGTATCATTGTATCGAATCGCAACCAAACGCCGCCTGCACGACACGGTAACGCTACTGGAGGTGGAGGCGCCGGGCGTGGCGCGCAAGGCGCAGCCCGGGCAGTTCATCATCCTGCGCATTGACGAGCAGGGCGAGCGCATCCCGTTGACCATCGCGGGATATGACCGGGAAAAGGGTACGGTCACCATCATCTTCCAGAAGGTCGGTGCGACCACGCGCCGCCTGGACACGCTCGAGGAGGGCGAGGCGCTGCAGGACTTCGTCGGCCCGCTGGGCAAGCCGAGCGAGCTGGAGGGCAAGCAGGGCAAGAAGATCGCGGTCATCGGCGGCGGCCTGGGCATCGCCATCGCCTACCCGCAGGCCAAGGCGCTGCACGAGGCGGGCGCAAACGTGGACGTGATCGTCGGCTTCCGCTCGACCAGCCTGTTCATCCTCATGGACGAGCTCAAGGACGCCTGCACCAATCTGTACGTCATGACGGACGACGGCTCGAACGGACACAAGGGCTTCGTCACCACCGCGCTGGAGGAGCAGCTGAAGGCGGGCGTGCAGTATGACGAGGTCATCGCCATCGGCCCGCTGCCCATGATGCGCGGCGTGTGCAACATGACCAAGGAATATGGTATCCCCACCATCGTATCCATGAACCCCATCATGATCGACGGCACTGGCATGTGCGGCGGCTGCCGCCTGACCGTCGGCGGCGAGACCAAGTTCGCCTGCGTTGACGGTCCGGACTTTGACGGCCACCTGGTCGATTTTGACGAGGCGATCAGCCGCAGCCGCATGTACAAGGCGGAGGAGGCGGCCAGCATGGAGCGCCACGCAGATTGCAACCTGATGAAGAAGGGGGAAACGGCAAATGCCTAACATGGATCCGAAAAAGACCCCGGCGGTCGAGCAGGACCCGATCGTCCGCAGCGGCAACTTCAAGGAGGTCAGCGCGGGCTACACCACCTACGAGATGGCCAAGGGCGAGGCCGAGCGGTGCCTGAACTGCAAAAATATGCCCTGCGTATCCGGCTGCCCGGTGAACGTGCAGATCCCGTCCTTTATCCAGAAGATCAAAGAGGGCGATATGGCGGGCGCGCACGCCATCCTCAAGTCCACCAGCAACCTGCCCGCGATCTGCGGCCGCGTTTGTCCGCAGGAGAGCCAGTGCGAGTGCAAGTGCGTGCGCGGCATCAAGGGCGAGCCGGTCGGCATCGGCCGCCTGGAGCGCTTCGTCGCGGACTGGGGCATGCAGCACGCGGACGAGCTGCCGCAGGCCGAAGCCGCGGCGCCGAACGGCAAAAAGGTGGCCGTGGTCGGCTCCGGCCCTGCCGGCCTGACCTGTGCGGGCGACCTGGCCAAGCTGGGCTATCAGGTCACGATCTTTGAAGCCCTGCACACCCCGGGCGGCGTGCTGGTATACGGCATCCCTGAGTTCCGTCTGCCCAAGGCGCTCGTGCGGCAGGAGATCGCGACCGTCGAGGCGCTGGGCGTGGAGATCCGCACCAACGCGGTCGTCGGCCGCATGGAGACCGTGGATGAGCTGCTCGAGGAGTACGACGCGGTATTCGTCGGCTCGGGCGCGGGCCTGCCCAACTTCCAGAAGATCCCGGGCGAGAACCTGAACGGCGTATATTCGGCCAACGAGTTCCTCACCCGCATCAACCTGATGAAGGCCTATACCTTCCCCGAGGCGGATACGCCGGTGCGCGTGGGCAAGCGCGCGGCCATCATCGGCGGCGGCAACGTGGCCATGGACGCGGCGCGCTGCGCCAAGCGCCTGGGCGCGGAGGAAGTGTACATCGTCTACCGCCGCTCGGAGAAGGAGATGCCCGCCCGCGTGGAGGAGGTCCACCACGCCAAGGAGGAGGGCATCATCTTCAAGATGCTGTGCAATCCAGTCCGAATCGAGGGTGACGAGAACGGCTATGTCAAGCGCATGGAGTGCATCGAGATGGAGCTGGGCGAGCCGGATGCCTCAGGCCGCCGCCGTCCGGTACCCAAGCAGGGCAGCGAATTTATGCTGGATGTGGATACGGTGGTCGTTGCCATCGGCAACAGCCCCAACCCGCTGATCAAGAGCACCACGCCCGGCCTCGAGACCCAGAAGTGGGGCGGCATCGTGGCGGACGAGGATGGCCGCACCTCCAAGAAGGGCGTTTACGCGGGCGGCGATGCGGTCACCGGCGCGGCGACCGTGATCCTCGCTATGGGCGCGGGCAAAAAGGCCGCGGCTGCCATCCATCAGGACTTGTTGAGCAGCCAATAAGGAAAAAATGTTGCAGTGGTCACAAAACAGCCCCCGCACCTATCCGGTGCAGGGGCTGTTGCTTGCGTACGGAGTGGGAAAACAGAGAATCGCGATGCAGCTCTGTTTATTGGCAGATAACACCTAAACGCTGGATACTCCCCGAGCTGTCGCCGCCAGCAAGCTTCTTCGATCTCAAGTATAGATTCACTTTCGCAGGTGTGTTTTTTGGGGAATATGGAACTTCTTTACAAGGAAACTTTCCCTATATTTGAGAAATACTATGGCAAACTGAATTTATACCCATCAAGGGATAACCATAAAACTCTGCTATTAATAACCTTATTTCAAAATATGCAATATTGGGTATTCAATATACACATAGCAGGATACTGCGCAGATATTGGCATGGTTTTGGGCAGATGCATAGCATGCAAAGAATTAAGCAAACAACATATTTAGGTAGACGTTTTTAATTCCTAAACCGAAATCGGTTAACTGCTCGATAACTACGAAAGGGCGCTTTAAAGCGCCCTTTCGTAGAAACAATATAATTTTTATTGTGTGAAAATCAAACCGTCATCATAAACCCGCCATCTACATTAATTGCCTGACCCGTAATGAAGCTGGACTCTTCCGAAGCCATAAATGCAATTACAGAAGACATTTCTCTGACAGGCGCAACTCGCTTCATCGGGACAAGGTCTTTTGCCCACGGTGCATTGTGCTCAACCGCTTCTTCGAAAGTCATACCCTCCTTCATCAGTTGCCGCAGACTCGTGCCTACGACCGGCATATCCGTTGCGAAGCCGCCCGCTACCAGGCAGTTGCTGCGAATACCATATTCGGCAACTTCCCTTGCTATCGTACGAGACAGGGTAATATTTGCGCCCTTTGCGCAGTTATAAGCTGCGGTTCCCGCTCCACCATGCTTTGCCATGACGGAAGAAATGACAATGAGGTTGCCCGATTTCTGCTCCTTAAACCGTTTGATTGCTTCCTTCGCAACATACCAGAACGAGTTTCCGTTGCTATTCTGCACCTTATGCCACATATCATAATCGAAGTCCTCAGTCAAGCAAAAACCCGGACCAGAAATGCTCGCACAGTGTACAACAACGTCGATTCTACCGAACTCCTCATCAATTTTCTTAAACATCTCTTCGACCTGAGTAACATCTGTCAGTTCCGCATAAACAGGAATGGCTTTCCCCCCCATATCCTCAATTTCTTTGACAACACTAGGAACCCCTTCCCAACCTTCAGCGATATCATCGGGATTTGTTCGCTTGCCTGGACGTCCATGTACTGCTACGATACATCCTTCCTGAGCAAGGCGCAGACACGCGTCATGTCCCATACCCAGCTTGCTGGCAGAACCTGTCACAAGAACAAACTTACCTTTCAGATCATTATACATAATAATACCTCCTGTTTTTGTATGTAAAGTCCGTGACTTTACTTTCTTGTTCAAACTTTATATATGTCTACCTCATATGATAGATGCAATCCTATATGCGCTGTGGATCGCATCACCAACACGCCGTGGATGGATAGCGTCGCCGATCACATATACGTCATCTGCCAAATCTTTCACAGAATTGTATAGACTGCTATTCGGCACCATTCCCATGGCAAGTACAATCGAATCACCCTCGATGCGGACGGGGTTCCGGTTTTTATCCAGCGCAGAGATACCCTTCTCATCAAATGCTGTAATTTTGGTATCGGTACTGAGTTTTACACCTGCACGTTTCAGCATCTCCAATACCGTTGCGCGTGTTACCGGCGAATCACTAACAACCTCTGGCATCATCTCAACGACTGTTACATTCTTACCTTGTTCGCTCAACCATATTGCGGTTTCGCAACCAACAGCGCCACCACCGGCTACGATTACATTTTCACCGACTTCAGCTTTTCCGAGAAGCAAATCAATGCCAGCGATAACATTCTTTCCATCGATTCCGGGTATATGTGGCTTCAGCGGATTTGAGCCGGTTGCCACAATAATCGTATCCGGCTTATCATTTCTGCAACAGTCCGATGTAAACTCTTCGTTAAGATGTACGTCGATATGAAGTCTATCCATTTGACGTAAAAGCCAGTTCTTAATTTCTCCAAGATCCGCCTTGAATGTAGGCACACTTGCTTCATGCAGATGTCCGCCGAGTTTATCACTTTTCTCATAGAGTGAGACCTTATGACCGCGCAAGGTCGCCACGCGGGCTGCTTCCATACCGGCTACGCCGCCGCCAATGATAATCACTCTTTTGGGGGGCGTTGCTTTTCTGAGCGGTCCCTCATCTTCGTGGCCACACTCAGGGTTAACTGTGCAGCGCACGCCGGTAATGGATTCCTTTCCAATGCAAAATTCGTTACAACGGATACAGGGACGGATATCCTCTCGCTGACCTTTTCTAAGCTTATTTACCAACTCCGAATCTGCAAACATGCTACGTCCAAAACCTACAAAATCCAACTCACCTTTTTCCAGGAATTCTTCTGCCAGCTCTGGTGTCATAGCATTGCTGCAAAGGATCGGGATATTCACCGCCTTTTTAATCTCTGCCACATTCCGCATGAAATGTGCGCGCGGCACCAACATACAGGTTGCGGAGTCCCCAGGGATCGGATTTAATGCAGCTTGCTCATAAGTGCCTCCCGAAATCTGCAACGCATCAACTAAGCCTGTCTCTGCGACTGCAATCGCTGTTGCTTTTCCTTCTTCAAACGGAATCCCACCAGGCAGATAATCCTCGCTGTTTAACCGGACAATCAAACCTATGCGTGAACCGATCACCTCACGAATCCTACGAATGGTCTCCATTAGAAATGTCATTCGGCCGTTTAGATCTCCACCATATTTGTCCGTTCTCTTATTTGTTCTTGGGGAAAGGAACTGACTGACTAAATATCCATGTGCAGCGTGCAATTCAACCGCGTCAAATCCAGCAATTACTGCGCGCCTTGCCGCCTGTGCATACGCTTCCACAAGTGCTTGGCACTCTTCCGTTGTCAACTCTTTTGGAACCGGTAACCCTGGAGATGCAATTGCGGATGGTGCTACAACAGGTAAACCAGTGTTTTCCGAACTGGTTTGACGGCCGGTATGATGCAGTTGGATGCATGCTGCGGCTCCATATGCTTTAATAGCTTCCGCCAGGTTTGCCAACCCAACGATCATTTCATCTCGATCAATTGCAAGTTGGTTGGGGAAGGATCTTCCTTCACGGCTGATGCATGCCGCACCCGTAATAATCAGACCCGCACCACCCTTGGATCTTTCCGCAAAATGATCAATTGTCTTTTTGTTTACGCTACCGTCAAGGTTCGCATAATTTCGAATCATCGCCGGCCAAATGGTTCTGTTTCGAATATGGACATTTCCAATAAGGCCCGGCTCTAAAATCTTTTCATACCGTTTATCCATTAAATATTCCCCTTGAATTAAAGAATTTTCTTCATCAGATCACGTTGAAGGCGTATTCGTCCGCTATCTCTCCGTTTTTAATCATGGCGTCCATGCCAAAATCACCGGTTAGTGTATTTCCGTTGATAAAGCTTGCCATTTGACTATTCAGAAAGACGAATGGCTCTGCCATCTCGCGAGTTTCAGCCAGGCGTTTAGCAGGTCCAGTCGTTTTTAACAGTTCGTCCTCCATTCCTGCTTCGATAAAAGCCGCTGTCATTGCGGAATGCGTGCTACCAGGCATCAAAAGATTAATACGAACCTTTTTATCGGCCCAGTATTTTACATGACTGAGCGCATAGTAAGCAATGGCTCTTTTGCTCAAAACATATCCGTCAATTCCAGTATGTTTATCTGGCTCAAGCTCCTTAATCTTGGCAATCATGCCATCCCAATCATCCGCATCTGCAACGGCCTTATATTCGTCCAAATACTCTTTCCAGCGCGCACCTGCCATGGAGGAGATAATTGCAATTGCGCCGCCCTCTTTCATTCTTTCTCCAAGATAAGCGTCTAATATATATCTGTTTCCCATAAAGTTAATCTTGAACGTCAACTCAAAACTCTGCTTTTGTCCAGAAACACCGGCTGCCGCAAAAAAAGCGTCAATTTTTTCTGGAATCTGTGCAAATGCCTTGTCAATAGATTGGCGGTCGCTTACGTCCATGGGAATATACTGTACACCTGGCAATACGTTTTCCACAACATCAAGGCCGATTACCTTTGCCCCCAAGTCTAATAACACTTCTGTCGTTGCTTTTCCCATACCGGAAGACGCTCCTGTGACTACACAGCATTTACCAGCATATCCAAAATAATCCATCATAACAATGCCTCTCCTTTATAGATTTCATGCTGTACCACGCATATCAGTTTTTTCGGCTTTCAATTTAGGGGCAGTAGCGTATGAAACTAAAATCAACGCAAGGGATACAGCCATACCAATCCCGCAAATAATGGTTGCTCTGTACCAGTCTCCGCCGTCCGCAGTGGCAATAGGCACGATGGTAAATGCCTGTATGGCTGAACCAAAAATCAGAGCCGCCGTCAGGATCGGCATGGTTAACTTATAGGCTTTCATGCCATAATAATGTGGAACCAAAAATACGCCTAAAAGCGAGGAAATACCTGTGCCGCAGCCCATCAGAATCGTGCAGATGACCATTAGCCCCATTGCCATTTTGTCCATGCCAGTAATCAGAATGATGTAGCCAATAAAAAGGGAAAAATATGTAATCAGAATGTATCCTACATATTTTATTTTTGGTAATATCTTCCCAATCAGCATCATAAAAATGGTTTGTCCTGCCATCATAATGCCCATGAACACAGAAGATAAATTTTCAGGCAGGCCTGCGCCTGTCAGCAGTAAGGTCAGATAGGTCGTCGGAGCCTGCGTACACCCCATAATCATAATAGAAATCAGTAACAGCCAGAAAGAAACCGTCTTTAAGGCCGCATTTCCGTCGATCCCGTTCAGGGCAGCCTCTGGCCCGACTTCAGTTGTAGTTTGAGAGCTTCCGTATGCCAGAGGTTTTTGTCCTTTCTGCTTTGGTGTCCGCAACATTAAACAGGAAAATCCGGAAATAATTAAAGCGACAATAAACAAAAGGCTTCCTGCCACTTTTGATCCAAGCGCTGTAGATACACCGCCATAGATAAAAAGACCTGCAGCTGCGCCAAACACATAAACCCCTGCCACATATCCGATCATTTCATCACGCCGGTCAATAAACCATATTGACACAAACTGACTAATTCCAGCCTTTGCACCGATACCGTTGCCTATACCGTAGAAAATTGCAAGCGCATAAATCAGGATTATACTATTTCCATAAATATACGCTGCTACATATGCTGCTGTTGTCGCAAAGTAAAAAACCACTGGAAAAATCGAGCCCAGCTTTTCATAAACCTTTGCGCCCAGAAATGATGCCGCGAACATAATAATGGGGTAAATTGCATTCGCGTAGGATATAGCCTGTGCGTCAACGCCTATTCTCTCCAGGGTGGAAGGAAGCGCACCCGACATAACGCCCAGAAAGAAGAATGCACCAAAGTTAGCGATTGTCAGCCATACCATCTGAGAGTAGCCACTAAACTGTTTCTTTGTAGATTCGACCATTTCCATCCCTTCTTCTTGACATAGATTCAGTTTTTATGCTGCATTTGGAATGCCCACATAATAACCGGCTTGTTGAGGCTTCGATATTTCAGCGAATGTTTCATTCCTGCCGGAATAGAAAAAAAGGCGGGTTCCGTAACTGTAACTTTCTCTCCATCAAGGAACACGTCGATTTCAGCATCAAAATCACTTATATCGTTAGGATTTCCACCAAGGAAGGCCAAGATTTCGTCCACATCATGTGCATCCTCTGTAAAAATGTCCTTGGGCATCTCTGTAAAGCAATTAAGTGAAAATACGCAGTCCATTCCAGTTTCCTCTGCATAGCAGCCCAGATACTTTTCATTAAAAAACTCGTTGGCATCCTTTATACACTCTTTGCCATGAACACACATTTTGATTCGATCATTCATTTCTTGTCTTCCTCCTATTGTGTAATTTTCAGCTATCCATATGGATAATCTGTCTTTAAATTAATAGTATTCTTCGCAGATAGCATTTTCAATTTACATTTCGAGCAAGTGTGCAGTTTATACACAAATTGCATTTTTGTATCCACTATTATTTGAGATTTTTAACAAAAATAGGCCTATTTAACAAATTATAACCAGGAAAATTAGGCATTTCCTATATAACGCATGTTACCCTACCAGAGGACATACCTGAATTTTCTGTGTAGTTTTATCGATAGTTCTAACATTATGGTAAAAATCATTTTATGATTATAAGGTTTGTGGAGGAAACCTCCACTTTACAAAGCATGGATAAAAGGATAAAATGAAATCAGGTCAGAGTAATACGTGTCAGAGTAACCCGCCCAGGGGGCAGTATGCCTGCCTGGGTTGTTCAAGAATATAACGCAGCTTTTACTGATATTTCAATTTTTGTTGTTATAGCCCATCCGGTCAAAGCGATGTGCAGTCCGGATAATTTGTCTTGGCTGCAATATGCCTTATGGGCTGTAAAACAATAAGCACAGAGCGATTAAGGACATGAAACTGTAAGGACAGTTTTATGTCCTTTTCTGCATACGGACAACAAACTTCGTTCTGAGGCCGGAGGGTCCACTGTAATACCCTCATTTTTTCCGAGAGAGGAGGAATATCTATGGTTCTTTGTATTTTTCCCGTTTTCAGATACAAGATCAACCGTCCTGTTTCTTCCCTCCGGCTCCAGAACCAGTAACGCGATCAGGATTTGGTAAGTGGATAGAGAAAAGCTTTTGGACGCCTATCGGCGCCAATACGCTTTATCTTTAGACATGAACAAAAATTTTGTGGAGCAATTTGAGACTTACAGAAAAGCAAAAGGCTGGAACTGTGCTGCTTTCTGCGATAAGACAGGCCTTGACAAAAATATCTACTACAGGCTGAAAAAGCCGGATGAGCGTTTTTCCCTGCGCATCCTCGTCACGGTCTGCGTGGCGTTCGGCCTGGATTTAGAGCAGTCAACGGCCTTCCTGCGCGCAAAAGGCAGAGCGCTCGACCCTACGGACCGGATACATTTCGCATATGCTTATCTTATCAGCAGGCACTCCGGCATATCCATAGAGGACGCCAACCAGCTTCTTGCCGTATTGCTAAGCGATTTGGATGATATCTCAAAGTATCTTTTAGGTTCGGCTTAAAGCCGAAAAGCGGCCGCATACCATGTAAAATCGGTATGCGGCCGCTTCTTATTTTCAAAAATAAAAATCTGAATTTAATACGCCGAATTGTTTCCGTTTTTTGTGCATACTATTCTTTTTTCGCGTCTTATCTTCACAAAATGTTCAAACCATCTTCTTCCGCACCTCTAAAAAGGCTGTTTTTGTCTTACTTTCAGAGACGATTTCCGCATCCGGTTTTGCTATCCTTACAGTAACAAACCGGTTTGGAAGAATATCAACATTACATCTTTTGAGAATGGAGGAGCAGTTTTACCATGAAGCTTTCCGATTTAATCATCGATCCCGCGAGCCTGGGCAAACGGTTCTGGCTGGTGGACGTTATGCCGTCGTATGCATACCAGAACGGCCAGCGCACGGATACAGTCACGGGCTACCGCTATACGGTCGCCCTGCCGGACAAGGGGCTGGACAAGATCAACGTGCGCATTGACGGCGAGCAGCGGATGGACGCGCCGGCCAGCTTTGTCGAAGTCCGTTTTGCCGAGCTCGAACCGTACCTGTACTGGTCGGGCGGCGAGTACCAGCTGGGCGCGCGTGCCAAAGGCATCTCTGCGGTAAACACTGGCAAGGGCTGACGGCACAGGGCGCAGGCCGTCAGGGGCGAGGACTTTTCCTTCCGGGGAAAGTCCCCCTGCGGCCTGCGGCCGCGCCGCCTATGCCCTAAGTTAGTATTACCTTAGGGCATGGTTGTAGCATGTAGCAGCCCATCTATCAATCGAAGGTGGTGAACATGGCAAAGAACGAACAGAGCCGCAAATACCTGCTGACGATCAACAACCCGGCAGACTGCGGCCTGACGCATGACAAAATCAAAGCGCTCGTGCAGTCACTGTCCCCCGCATACTTCTGCATGGCGGACGAGACCGCGACAACCGGCACGCATCACACGCATGTTTTTCTGTACCGCCCTTCGCCGGTGCGCTGGCACACGGTCAAAAACCTGTTCCCGACCGCGCACATTGATAAGGCATACGGAAGCGCGCAGGAAAACCGCGATTATATTCAAAAAGGCGGCAAATGGTCGGATACCGAAAAAGCCGAAACTGCGGTAACGGGCAGTTTTGTGGAATACGGGCATATGCCTGAACCGCAAAGCGAGAAAGCCCCCGAAATGTCTGCCCTGCTTGAGGACATTGCCGCTGGAAAAACGACTTCACAAATCATCCGCGAAAATCCCAAGCTGGCGTTCCGGGTGAAGGAAATCGACGTGCTGCGGCAGACGCTGCTGTCCGAAAAATATGCCGAACAAAACCGCATAGTGGAAACGCAATATCTTTATGGCGCGACCGGCACTGGTAAAACAAGCGGCATTTATCGGCGGCACGATCCGCGCGACATCTACCGCGTGACCAACTACCGAAACGGACGCGGCGTTTCTTTCGACGATTACCATGGACAGGACGTAATCGTGTTTGAGGAATTTGCGTCACAAATCCCCATCGAAGAAATGCTCAATTTACTGGATGTTTACCCGCTCATGCTGCCCGCCCGGTACAGCGACAAAGTCGCGTGCTACACCAAGGTGTATATCACCTCTAACCTACCGCTTAGCCGCCAGTATCAAGCGGTGCAGCAGTATCATCCGGAAACGTGGAAAGCCTTTCTGCGCCGCATCCGCACTTTCACCGAGTATCGCGAGAACGTCGCACCGATCACCCGCCCCGTCAGCGAATGGAGGTGGATGCTGGAAGATGGATAACCGAAAACGCGATCTGCTGGAACAGGAAACGCAGCGCAAATATCTGCTGCTTCTGTTTCAAACCGGCCTCAAAGAGATCTGGACAGACCAATACCGTCTGAAGATATTGGTGCTCTATCTGCTCATCGCGCTGCTGTTCAGCATCATCCGCCCGTGGGATCTTGCGTATAGCGGACCAGATATTTTTGATGCAGTCAGCCGGATCGCGTTCAGCCTTTGCTTTCCGTTTCTCGTGTTCGGCGGGCTGGCTGTGCTCATTCTATGGGCGGGTACGCCTTCCAAGGCGAAAATCATACAGAACAATTTGCAGCGTATCGGACTGGTCAACCACGCGGGCGAAACACCGTTGCTGGTTGCCGTCCGGACGGAGGAATCGGACGATATACGCAGCCGCATGACTGTTCTCGAGTTTTTGGCCTGCGGTGTTCCCAAGTCCGTATGGGAGGACAAGCGCGCTGATATTGAAACCGCGCTGAACATCCATATTGCAGACATTCGCGAAAGCGACGGCAAGCTCCGCATCCAGTTGTACACCGTTCCCGCCACCGACGAGCTGCCCAAACTGCTGCCATGGAAGGATGCCTATCTACAGAATACGTTTCCTGCCTGCAAGTTAGTGCTCGGCAAAAGCCTGCTCGGGCCGGTGACGCTCGACCTCAACCTCATCCCGCATGTTTTGCTGGGCGGCGGCACGGGTTCGGGCAAATCTGTGCTGCTCAAGCTGATGCTGATGCAGTGTCTCAAGCAGCCCAATGTGCAGGTCACGATCGCGGACTTCAAGGGCGGCGTGGACTTCGGCAGCCCATGGCGCAAGCATCCAAACTGCAAACTGATTCTCGACCGCAAGACGCTGCTGCGCTATCTGGATGACGTGACCGAAAAGCTGGAACAGCGCAAGGATGTGCTTGGCAAAGCCGAGCACCGGGACATCTACGACTACAACCGGCATGAGCCGATCCCCATGGATCGGATCGTGTTCGCGGTGGACGAGGTCGCAGAGATTCTGGACAAGACGGGACTCACCAAGGCAGAAAAGGAGCAGGTTGCCCGCATTGAAAACCGGCTGTCCACCATCGCCCGACAGGGGCGTGCGTTCGGCATCCACCTGTTCCTTTCCACCCAGCGGCCGGATGCTAATATCCTGTCCGGCCAAATCAAGAACAACATCGGCTACCGCATTTGCGGCCGCGCAGACAACGTGTTGTCCATGATCATTCTGGACAACACGGATGCCAGCGACAAGATCCCGCATGATGCGCAAGGACGGTTTCTCACGGGTGACGGCACGGTATTTCAAGCCTACTGGTTCGACGACACAAAGGAGATGTTCTAAATGGATAAGTTGACCTATAACGCGCCGGAGCTGGCGCTGCTGCTCGGCATCAGCCGCAGCGCAGCCTACAATCTGATGCACCGCGCGGATTTCCCGTCTTTCCGCATCGGCAAACGGTTGCTCGTCAAGCAGGACAAGCTGACCGAATGGCTGGACGCACAAGGCAAAACCACCCACGGCTATCAGCCGCCGTACCTGTTCCCAGACAGCGGCTGTTAAGTTAACAGGCAAACAGATAAACAGGCACATTGCAAAACAGGGCTGCTCGGACACGGGCAGCCCTCTTTACATAGAACAAGGAATATTTCATGTTATAGACTTAAATACCCTCTGTTCCTATGATATACTATAACTATCAACCGAAGCAGCATGTGCCGGAAAGGAGACTACGGTTACAATGGCACAAAAAAAGAAAAAACGCGAAGCTGGCAGCGGGACAATTTATAAGCGTCCCGACGGACGATGGATTGCACAATATACCTCTGGACGAGACCCAGAAACCGGCAAGCTGCGCCGCCACACCATCTATGGAAAAACGCAGCAGGAGGTCGCGGAAAAGCTGCGTGCAGCCACCTCAAGCATCGACAACGGCACGTTTCAAGAGCCGAATAAGATCACGATTGCGGAGTATGCAAAAGAGTATATGCAGAGCCATGTTTCCACACTCGCCCCATTTACCCAGCGGACGTATGAAAAAAATTTGCGGATTCATATTCTTCCTGCGCTGGGTAAAAAGAGGCTGACTGATCTGACGCATCGGGAAGTGCAGCGGTTCGCCGCGTCGCTTGGAGCAACCGGCAAAGGCTTAGCGCCCAAAACCGTGCATACCGTATTGGGGACGCTTCACGCCCTGCTGACCGCCGCCCAGCGTGACGAGATCATTATCCGCAACGTCGCCGACAAATGCACCCTGCCTCGCGTTACGCAAAGCCGGGCAAAGGCGATCACTTCCTCGGAACTGTCCCGTTTCCTGAAAGCGATCGAGGACGACGAGTTTTATAACATCTTTTTCCTCGATATCTTTTCCGGCCTGCGGCAGTCTGAAATCCTCGGTCTGCGCTGGGATGATATCCTGTGGGAGAAAAACAGCATCGTTATTCGGCAGCAGCTTCAGCAGAAACATGAACGCGGCTCGTTCGACTACTACCTCACCCCGCCGAAAGAAAACAAACAGCGGTGCATTGTACTCGCCGCAAGCGCTATCCGCATCCTGCGGAAGCAGCACCGCAAGCAGCAGGAGCAAAGGCTGCTCGCTGGTGAGCTGTGGGACAATGCGTTCGATCTGGTGTTCACCAATGGCTTCGGCCGCCCGCTCAACCATCAGACGGTATATAAGCATCTGAAAAAGGCATTGCAATCCTGCGACATGGAAAACTATACCTTCCATTCGCTTCGTCATTCATTTGCGACGATTTCGATCGAAAACGGCGACGACATCAAAACCGTACAGACCAATTTAGGGCATTTCGCACCGGCGTTCACGCTCAAGACCTACGCCCATGTCAGCAATCAGATGCAGCAGAGCAGCGCCGCCAGAATGGAGGAACTGATCGCCAGTTTGCCGGTAGCAAAATAGCCGCAAACCCGCACTGCGTCTGGCTTTGCAGACCCCATTGCAGTCAAGATTGCAGTACAAATTTTTGAAAACGCCGAAAAAGTTCTAATTTTTCCCCACACAAAAGAAAAATCGCACTTTTCTTTCTCAGAAAAGTGCGAAATTCTGGCGGAGACGGAGAGATTTGAAGACGAGAATCGAATTATTTTTCGTTCAACTATGTCTATATTTTCCCTTTATAACCAAAAAAGATAACATAAGCAACCACTTAGTCCACATGGATTCCGTTGCTGAAATTTCTTAAGGGGTAGCGAAAGGGGGAAATATCTTCAGGCAAAGCAATCTGTTGCACGAATCCTCATCCTGTACTTTCCCTTTTCACTGAAGACTGGCAACACATTATTCCACCTTCATCATGCGGTAGCCAACGCCAATATGGGTCTGGATATACTGCGGTGCATCCGGATCTTTCTCCAGCTTTTTTCTCAGCGTTGCCATAAATACCCGGAGCGAAGCCACATCATTTTCCCAGCTTCTTCCCCAAATTTGCTGCGTGATAAAGGTATGTGTCAGTACCTTTCCTACATTTTTGCAGAGAAGGCATAGCAACTTATATTCACTTGGGGTCAAGTGCAGTTCCTGCCCGTCCAAACATGCACATCCTGCAGCAAAATCGACTTTCAGCTTACCATTTACAAATACAGACTCTGTATTGACCGCCCCGATTTGCAGAGCGGATAACCGGCGCTGCGTCACCCGCAACCGCGCCAGCAGTTCCTCTACGGAAAACGGTTTGGTTAGATAGTCATCCGCACCGGCATCCAGAGCTTTAATCTTGTCTGAATCCTCGCTACGGGCGCTGATGACAATAATCGGCATATTGGACCAGGAACGGACACGGTGTATCACTTCTACCCCGTCTATATCCGGCAACCCTAAGTCAAGCAGTATAATGTCTGGATTATGTGAGCTCGCTTCCAAAATGGCTGTTTCACCATTGAGCGATGTGATGGAACGGTATCCATGTGCCTTTAAGGTTGTTGTGATCAGGTTTCGGATCGGCATATCATCCTCCACGACCAATATTAACGGCTTATTCATGCAATTCGACCTCCCCAGCCGGTATTGAAAAAGTAAAAACCGAGCCATGCGGCAAGTGATCCGATACGGTGATCTCTCCACCGTGTGCATCAATAATGGACTTGCATAGCGCCAGCCCTAGTCCCATGCTGCGACGGCTGTCGGCGATGCGGTTCGACGCGCTGTAAAACATATCAAATATCCGCGGCTTTGCGGAATCCGGTATCCCCGGACCGTTATCCGCAACAGAAACATAAACATATTTCCCCTGACGCTTCCAGTCGACAGTGATTTCCGAACCCGGCGGCGAATATTTTATCGCATTATTCACAATGTTGATAAGCACCTGGATAATGAGCCTTGCGTCTATTTCCACCAGTGTAAATTCGTCGCTTTTTTGTACGTGCAAATGATATTCTGTGCTTTTCCGGTCGATATGGCGCAGCGCCTCTGCAACCACCTCTTCTATCAGTTCCGTAGAAAGGCTGAGATTCATCCGGCCTGATTCAAGCCTGCTGACAGACAACAGATTCTCCACCAGATTGATCAGCCACATTGCATCGTCATAAATATCAGCATACATCTGATTTTTTGTCTGCTCATTAAACAATTTGCCATTGGAAAGGAGGTTGCTTGCATTACCCGAAATCGCTGTAAGCGGAGTGCGGAGATCATGCGAAATGGATCGCAGCAGATTTGCCCTGAGCTGCTCGTTCTTCGCCATAATGGCAGCCGCCTCTTTTTCTTCCAGATTGTTCTGGTTTTCAAGCGCAAGCGCGCATTCCCCGAGAATGGACAGCAATATGCTGGTTTCTACGAAATCCATCGTTTTTTCCATCGCCGCAATGCCGATCACGCCATATACCTGCTTCCCTGTACGTATGGACAAGTAGGTGCAGCGGCCCCCGGGCAAATTGTCTGTGCCTGCCCCGGCGCGTTTGTTGTTCGCCAGCACCCACTGCGCTACACGCCTTTCCTCCGCCGACCGATAGATCTCGCCGGTCTGCGTGTCGTCCATCAGGAAAAACGTCGGAGCGCTCAGCGCGCCGCTTTCTATGTTATACACAACGATATCGCGCTGAAAAATTTTTTGTAGTTGGGTTGCGGTTATGAAAAGGATTTCTTCCTGTGTCTGTGCTTTTTGCAGGCACTGGTTCGTTTCAAAAAGGAGCTTTGTCCGCCACGCGACCTGCGCCGAATGCTTTGCATGCTCTTTCAAGCGCGCAGCCATGGAACCGGTGATGAACGATACAAGGAACATGACCAGAAACGTGACCGGATAATCGCTTCCATGCGCCTGTAGCGTAAAGCGCGGCTCTGTAAAGAAAAAATTAAACGCCAGCACGGCGATGACTGACCCTATCAGACTGCAAAACGAGCTTTTAGTAAATACGGAGATCAGCATAACTCCCAACAGATATATTGCTATGATATTCGCTTCCGTTGAACCGAAATGATAAAATACCCAGCCAGTCAGAGTGACCAATATCAGAATCAATGTGCTTTTCATCAGGTCCAGTATGGATATCGGCGATACATACATGGCCTCCATATATTTTGCAGCGGTTTGATTCGCCGGATGGTTATCCGGTATGATATGGATATCCAGTGCCGGAGCCAGATAAATCAACCGTTCAATCAGGGAGGGTCTTCGGAAAAACAGCTGGCCCGGCCGTGTACTGCGGCCTATTACAATTTTAGCCGCGCCAGACAGCCTTGTAAATTCTGCGATCTGATAGGCAACGTCATCACCATACACGGTTTCGACAGTCGCGCCCAGCTGCTGCGCCAGCCGGATGTTTTCCTGAAGCTGTTTGCGGTCAGCCTCTGCAGCCCATTGAAAGCTCTTTGTCTCTACAAAAAGCGCGATTAATCCGCATTGGAACGCATTTGCCATTTGCGCAGCGGCGCGGATAATCCGTTCGCTTGATGGAGAAGCGGAAATACATACAAGGATCTGGTCATGTGTATGGGGCGTCGTCTGGTGCATACAGGTTGCCGCCCTGTCTGCGCAGCGGCGCAGCCCGACTGCCCGCAATGCGTTCAGCTGAGAGAACGGGAACGTCTTTCGGGTTTGCCGCAGCAGCCGCTCGCACAGGAGTTCGGGTTCAATATCGACAAACTCTACCCGGGCGGCCTGATCAAAAATACGATCCGGGATACGGTCTGCAACAGCTCCCCCTAATATATCAGAAACTGTGTCCTGAAGACTTTCGATATGCTGGATATCCAATGTCGTATATACATCTATTCCGGCTTTGAGCAGTTCCTCGATATCCTGATAGCGCTTCCTGTGACGAGCGCCATCCATATTGTTATGCGACAGATCATCAATCAAAATCAGATCCGGCATGCGTTTCAAACACATTTCCAGATTGACTTCCCTGTATGCCCGTCCGCTTTTCTTCAGCTCTTTACAGGGCAGCATTTCAAAGCGATCCGCAAATGCTCCGGTATCTTTCCACGCATCGCCGGAAAGCAGCCCGATTACCACATCCTGTCCCGTCTGCCAGACGCGTTCGGCCGTTTCCAGCATCCGCCAGCTCTTCCCTGCGCCGGAAAAATAGCTGGCAAAAATCGTCAGCTTTCCATACCGTTTATCCACATCAGACAGTTCCTCTGTCTTAAATGCCATTGCACTCCCCCCTTGATTCAGGAATATTATATCACTGCCTATGCCTTGCGTATACAAAACTGATGTACAAATTCCTGTGCAAGCGGGTTGGGGGCATCCATTCTCCACATAACCTTTTGCTGCTGAGATTCCTTTTCAGCCGATGCCAGCAGCGCCCCATCCTCATCCATCACCAGCGGCTGGGGTGAAATAACGGAAAGTCGGTACATAAGCAAGCGCCCCCCTGCCGCCTCCGGGGAGACGACAGCTGCATCTAAGCGGCGGCTGTTCAGCATTTGCAGGATTTCTCCTTCCTGCCCGATCGACAGGGTATAATGCATATCGGGATGCAAAACTTTCATGTCGCTCAGGATTTCCATGATCTGCTTTATCGCGCATGGATTCGACGTCGCAATATGGAAGCAGTACGATTCCTTCTGCTCCTGCATTTCCTCTATCGTCTTCGCCAATTTCACCATGAGGTAGAACCCCAACAGCATGACAGCTAAAAAGCCGGCTGCTAAAGCGATATCTTTCATTGGTTTCCCTTCTTTTCTGCAGCAGAAACAGTATCATATATGGAAACACCTTTGGACGTCATGATAGCTTCCCAAAACCAGAATCGTACTGTTTTCCGTCAGCATGGTTTCCGGTGTGACCGCGCTCTCGTCAAATCTGCCATTTTTCTTGACGGCCATAATATTAACATGATGCCGTTTCCTTACATCCAATTGCCCGACTGTTTTCCCTGCCCATCCTTCCGGCACCTCAACTTCAAAGATGGCGTGTCCATCACCCAATGCAATATAGTCTGCAATGTGATCCGAGCTATACCGGACAGCGGTCCATATCGCCATCTGCTTTTCCGGATACACCACTTCATCCGCGCCGTTCCGTAGCAAAAATTTCCTCTGGACATCTCTAGACGCCCTCGCTACGACCCTTTTTGCGCCAAGCTCCTTCAATAGCGAGGTGGTCTCCAACGAGCTCTGAAAATTGTCGCCGATTGCCACAATGCAGATATCAAAATTCCTTACCCCAATCGACGAAAGGAATTCCTTGCTGGTACTGTCGCCGATCTGGGCGTTTGTTACAAATGGCAAAGCAGCGTTTACCCTCTCCTCATCCTGATCCACTGCCATGACCTGATGATTCATTTCATTCAGCTGTATGGCGATATGGCGCCCAAAGCGCCCCAGACCAATCAGTAAAATCGCTTTCATAGACAATGTCTCCTTTGTTTCTTTGATAGTTCAGCCGACTGTAATCCGTTCCAGAGGAAGCCTTGCGCTGGAAACCATATTCTGGGGTTTGAACAGAGCAGCAAATATCAGGGTGAGCCCTCCCACGCGTCCAAAAAACATCAATGCAATCAAAATCAGATGGGAAATATCGTGCAACTGAGGCGTTAGGCCTAATGAAAGCCCTACAGTTCCGATTGCCGAAGCCGTTTCAAACAGGCAGTCTAAAAGCGCAACGCCTTCCAGCCGGCTGATCACCATGCCCCCGGTTAAAAACAGTTTCAGGTACATCCCCAAAACAGTTGCCGCCTGCGATACCGTTTCACCTGCGATCCGTCGATAAAAGACCTGTGCATCCTCTTTATGCCGGAAAATCGAAATCATGTTTGCGAACAGAACGCCCACTGTTGTGGTTTTCATTCCGCCTGCGGTAGACCCTGGCGATCCGCCAATCAGCATCAGGATTATAATGATAAACTGCCCGCTTTGGCTCATAACGGTTAAATCCGCAGTATTGAATCCAGCAGTTCTCGGCGTGACCGCCTGGAAGAAGGACAGCAATATACGCTCCTGCATCGGCGCTTCCGAAAATTCAAAAAAGAAAAAGTAGAGCGTCGGCAGCACAATGAGCGCGCCGGTAACGGTAAGGATGACTTTGCTCTGCATCCGGTATTTTGAGAAATGCCACCGGTTTGTGCGGATATCGTTCCATGTAAGGAACCCAATTCCCCCTACCACGATAAGGCATGCAATAGTAACGGAAACCAGAGGATTATCCGCATAATCCGTCAGGGATGAAAATGGCTGCTTTATCCCCATCAGGTCGAACCCTGCATTGCAAAAAGCAGATATGGAATGAAATACTGCGTACCACGCGCCCCTTGCGAAACCGAACTCTCCGGAAAAAACCGAAAACAGCAGCATTGCACCCAGCATTTCAATCAGCAGGGAGGTTCTCAATATAAAGCCGGTCAGTCTCACGATGCCGCCCACATTGGGCGCAGCAATGGCCTCCTGCACTATACTCCGCTGCATCAGATCAATTTTCCGTCCAGAGGAAATCATAAATGCGCAGACCACAGTCACAACCCCCAGACCGCCGATTTGAATCAACATGATGATAATCAGCTGGCCGAAGAAAGACCAATATGCAGCTGTGTCGTGTATGACCAGCCCGGTTACGCATACCGCGGACGTTGCAGTAAAGAGCGCATCCATAAATGACGTGCTGACGCCTGCTCTGGTTGCGGCCGGCAGCATAAGCAACAGACTGCCCAGCAGAATAACCAGCAGGAAGCCTGCAATGATAATCCTGAAGGGAGATTTATTATTTTTGTGCCATACCCGTCGCATCGTGCGCACCTCTTAATATCCGCTTATATTATCTTAACATATTATCCATGTGCAGACATTAAAACGGTATTAGCAATATAACTGCAATATTAAGAATGCATTAAGGCGTTCCGGTACGCTGTTTGCAGCGCTCCGCCTCAGATCAGCCCCCAAATCCATGCGATCGGCAGCACAATAAGCGTTGAACAAATGCACACAGCAGCCAGCGTCAACAAGGGCATCCCAATAAAAACCATCAGGAACCCTAAAAATCTATGATGAAATATGTACTGCTCCATTGCGTCGTCAAATTGCTCTCCCCAATGGATCAGACGTTCTTTCAATGCGGGCATCTTCACTCCTCCTCACAGTTTTATCATAGAGGAAAATATCTAAATCTGGGGCAAAGATTATAAAACCGGTATTAAAACAAAATAAAAAACGAAGGGCGGCCTGTACCATGCAGGCTGCCCTTCGACCTGAAATCTTTGTATTGTATTCCAGCAGCGGCTCCGGTTACTCGGAAACCTCGCCGATCAATCCCATCTCATGGGCAATGTCCAAATTAACACCCAGTACATTCACCGTTACTTCACCGAACACACCGAACATCTTGTCGGTTGTATTATCTGCCACAATCTGGCGCAGGGTGTCCTCGCTCAGGCCGGATGCCTCGGCGATTGCGGGGATCTGGATTTCTGCGGAAGCCAGGGATATGTGCGGGTCAAGACCGGAGCCCGAAGCCGTCATCAGGTCGGTCGGAATCTCCTCGCGCGTGACGTCCGGGTTTGCCTCAAGGAATGCCTTGATGTCAGCCTCGACGCGCTCAACGAGCGCAGGGTTGGACGGCGCGTAGTTGTTGGAACCGGAGGACAGGCCAGCGAATTCACTGCCGTCGTTGTAGAACTGGTTACCTTCCGCGTCCTCATAGTAAGTATTATAATGGTAAGCGGACGGACGTCCCTTCATGAAATAGGGCTCGGTAAACTCCTGCCCTACATATTCAGCGCCAACCGCCTCGCCATCCACCTCAATCAGGCTGCCCTTCGCCTGATGTGGGAAGATGACCGCAGACAGGCCGGAAAGCACGACCGGGAACAGAAAGCCACAGAGCAGTAGCAGCACCAGCGTAACCAGCACCGCCTGCCGGATATTATGCAGCAGACCGGATTTCGTGTTATTCATGATAAAATCAGTGCCTCCTTAGAAACCAATGAGGGTCAGCAGCGGGTGGATCAGGATGTCAATGATTTTGATGCCCACAAACGGGGTAATAATACCGCCGACGCCAAAGATCAGCATATTACGCGCCAACAGCTTACTGGAGGACATCGGGCGGTATTTTACGCCCTTCATCGCCAGCGGGATGAGGCAGGGAATGATGATCGCGTTGAAGATCAGTGCGGAAAGGATCGCGCTGTACGGCGAAGCCAGATTCATGATGTTCAGCACGCCCAGCTGCGGGATCGCCTGCATAAACATGGCAGGGATGATAGCGAAATACTTGGCAATATCGTTTGCAATGGAGAAAGTGGTCAGCGAGCCGCGGGTGATGAGCAGCTGCTTGCCGATCTCAACAACCTCGAGGATCTTGGTCGGGTCAGAGTCCAGATCGACCATGTTGGCCGCTTCTTTCGCAGCGGTCGTACCGGAGTTCATTGCCAGACCGACATTCGCCTGCGCAAGCGCCGGGGCGTCGTTCGTACCGTCGCCGGTCATGGCGACGATCTTGCCTTCGGACTGTTCCTTCTTGATGAGCTTGATCTTGTCTTCCGGCTTACACTCAGCCACAAAGCCGTCAACGCCGGCTTCCTTGGCGATGGTCGCCGCAGTCAGCGGGTTATCGCCCGTGCACATAATGGTCTTGATGCCGATGGCACGCAGGCGCTCGAAACGTTCGGCCATACCGGTCTTGACCGTGTCCTTCAGATAGATGACGCCGAGGATGCGGTCGTTCTCGCAAACGACCAGCGGCGTGCCGCCGAGAGAGGATATCTGGTTTACCTGCTCATGCAGGTCGGACGGGATCTTGCCGCCCAGATCCTTGATGTACTGCTCGATGGCGTCGGACGCACCCTTGCGCACCTTGGTGCCGTCCGGCAGGTTGACGCCGCTCATGCGGGTCTGTGCAGTAAACTCGAGGAACTCGGAGCCTGGGGTCTCCTCGCTCGCGTCGCCGAGACGGCGCGCCAGCTCAAGCGTGGACTTGCCCTCCGGCGTCTCGTCGTGCAGGCTGGTCAGTGCAGCGCAGCGGATCAGCTCCTCGCGCTTCGCGCCGCCTACCGGATAGAAATCCGCAGCGAGACGGTTGCCGTAGGTGATGGTACCAGTCTTGTCGAGTATCATGGTATCAACGTCGCCGCAGGCCTCGACCGCCTTGCCGGACATGGCAATGACGTTAAAGCGGGTGACGCGGTCCATGCCCGCGATGCCAATGGCGGACAACAGGCCGCCGATGGTGGTCGGGATCAGGCAGACCATCAACGCGATCAGCGTGGACATCTGGATCTGGACGCCGGAGTACAGGCCGATCGGGTAGAGCGTTACGATAACGATCAGGAAAATGATGGTCAGCGAAACAAGCAGTGTGTTCAGCGCGATCTCATTCGGGGTCTTTTTGCGGGACGCACCCTCAACCAGCGCAATCATGCGGTCGAGGAAGCTGTTGCCTGGTTCAGAGGTAATGCGGATCTTCAGCCAGTCGGAAACAACGGTCGTGCCGCCTGTTACCGAGCAGAAGTCGCCGCCCGACTCGCGGACAACCGGAGCGGACTCACCTGTGATGGCGGATTCATCGACCGACGCAATGCCCTCGATAACCTCGCCGTCGCCCGGGATGATCTCTCCCGCGGAAACCATGACGACATCGCCTTTTTTGAGTTCGCTGGACATAACGTCCTTGGTCGAGCCGTCTTCCTGCATCAGATGCGCCAGCGTATCCTTCTGCGTCTTGCGCAGGCTTGCCGCCTGTGCTTTGCCGCGGCCCTCTGCTACGGACTCGGCGAAGTTCGCGAACAGCACGGTAATCAGCAGGATAACTGCAACGATGATATTGTAAATGCGGGCGTTTGCCGACGTGTCTCCAAACAGTCCGGGCACGAAAGACAAAAGCAGCGAGATGAGAAAGCCGATTTCAACCACGAACATGACGGGATTCTTCATCATGTAACGCGGATTCAGCTTGGTAAAGGAGCCCATGATTGCCTGACGCAGGATCTCGGGCGTCACCAGCTTCTGATTCTTTTTTTTGCTCATAGTTCCATTCTCCTCCTTAACTCCACAGCGTCAGGTGCTCTGCGATGGGGCCCAACGCCAGCGCAGGTAAGAAAGTCAGCGCAGCAAAAATATAAACAACAAATACCAGAATAATGGCAAACGACAGTGTGTCGGTATGCAGCGTGCCGGTAGATTCACTGACAAAGCGCTTTTTCATCAGCGAGCCTGCAATAGCCAGCTGGATTACAATGGACAGATAGCGGCCAAAGAACATCGCAAGGCCGGCTGTAATATTCCAGAAATAAGTATTATCTGCCAGACCTTCAAAGCCGGAACCATTATTCGCGGCGGAGGATGCGTATTCATACAGCACCTGACTCAGGCCATGATAGTCCGGATTGGTGATGCCCTCCATACCGCCCGGCGTTGCAACCGCCAACGCGGAAAACGCCAGAATCAGCATCGGATGGATAATGATGCACAATGCAGTGAGCTTCATCTCACGGCCTTCGATTTTCTTGCCGAGGTATTCCGGGGTACGGCCGATCATCAGGCCACAGATGAATACCGCAAGGATTGCGTACATAATCATGTTCATCAGGCCGACGCCCTTGCCGCCGAAGACGACGTTCAGCATCATATGCAGCAACGGGATCATGCCGCCGAGCGGGGTCAGCGTATCATGCATGTTGTTGACCGTACCGGTTGTGAACGAGGTGGTCGTGGTCGTGAACATCGCGGACTGCGCGATACCGAAGCGCACTTCCTTGCCCTCCATGCTGCCCATCGACTGGTTCAGGCCGGCGTTTGCAAGCGCCGGGTTACCCTGACTTTCCGCCCAGAAGCATACCGACAGGCCGATGATGAAGATGAGGCCCATTGCAAGGAAAATGCTGCGGCCCTCGCGGCCATAGATGCGCGCAGTCAGGCTGCGGCCCTCGTTCAGGGCAGGCACGGTGACACTGTTCTGGCCAGCCGCTTCCATTGCCGCCTGCTTGCGGTCACGCACCATCTTACCAAAGGTGATAACACAGGCGCCCGGCATGAGCATCATGGAGTAAAGCTCGATCAGGTTGGACAGGATGGTCGGGTTCTCCAGCGGTGTTGTCGAATTCGCGCCGAGGAAGCCGCCGCCGTTCGTACCGAGGTGCTTGATGATCTCAAGCGCCGCGATCGGACCCATTGCGATGGTCTGGAAGGTGCCTTCGATAGTTTCGACAACGACATTCGCATCAAAGTTCTGCGGAACGCCCTGCCAAACCAGCAGCAGGCCGCCAACAACCGAGAACGGGATCATAATGCGGGTTGTGATGCGCACCAGATCCGCGAAGAAGTTGCCGACGTTGTCCTTTGTCTTGCCGGCGAGGCCGCGGATAAACGCCACGCAGGCGGCGTAGCCGCTCGATGCGGAGACGAACATCATAAAGATAATGACCAGCATCTGGGAGAGATAGCTCAGGCCGCTCTCACCCGAGTAGTGCTGCAGGTTGGTGTTCGTCATAAAGCTGATGATCGTGTTAAACGAAAGGGTCGGCTCCATGCCTTCAATCCCGTTCGGATTGAACAGCCCGATGGACTGAATACGCAGGATCAGGTATCCGATGAACACCATAACCGCGTTTGTGCCAACAAGTGCAAGCGCGTATTGTTTCCAGTTCATCCCTTTCTTTGAATCGACCCCGCCGATACGGTAGATGACACCGTCTACGCGGTCAAATACCGGATCGGCAAATGTATGAGCCCCTATGGAAATATGGTACATATACCGTCCCACAGGGATGACGATGATCAAAAAAATGATAATCGTCAAAAGCAATTGAAGCATTGCTGTTTCCTCCTTTTCTTTTATTTCCCGGAATCAGAATTTTTCCGGATGCACCAGCGCATAAACAAGGTATACGCCCAGCAGCAGGACAACAAGTCCGATCAGCAGCATACTCACAGGTTTATTCCCCCTTATTCATCGTTCGCGACTTGCTTGTCGCACCATTTGATCAGCAGCCATACCAGACCGAAACAGGCCAGAAGCGCTGCAACCATCAAACAATCCATCATGGTTATTTCTCCTTTCTGCATCATGCGCCCGCAGACAACAACCAGTGCAGCTGACAGGCTTTTTATTTTGCTTCCATAGGATACAGCAGAATGTAATAAGCGGGGATTAAGAAAACCGGGCCGGCATTAACAAGAAATAAATATTTATCCAATCGGGATTTCCGGCCTTTCTGTCCGATCCGTCCGGAAAACCGGAAGCGTAAACTGAAAAATGGTACCGGTGGGGTTGTTATCCGATATCGTTAATTGTCCCCCGTACAGCGAAACAATTGACTGGCAGAGGCCCAGACCGATCCCCAGTCCCCTCTGACAGTCGGCTTTCCCCTGACCGACCATAAAAAACATATCAAACAAATGGTTTTTGGCATCCTCCGGAATACCCTGCCCATCATCCGCTACGAGGATGTGCGCCATATCGTCCTTCCTGTATCCGCGTAAAGTGATGTTGGAGCCTTTTGGCGTATACTGGATCGCATTATCCATCAGATTCACGAGTACCCGCTCAACCAGCTGTGCATTTACGGAAACCATGAGCATGGGGTCCTCCATCTGCACAGCAATATGATGGTCTGCCAGCCTCCTGCCCAGCCGGGATACCGCCGAGCGGAACAGATCATCCAGCAGTTCGGGTGTCATTTCAAAGTTCTCCTTATCTGTCTCCAACTGCGTTGCAACCAACAGGTTTTCTGTCATGTTGATAAGCCAATCGGTGTCATCATGGATCAAAGTATACAGTTTTTTTCTGGATTCCCGAGACAGCTTATCCTCATTTTGCATCAAAATGCTCGCACAGCCGTTGATGTTGGTAAGAGGAGTCCGTAAATCATGAGAAACCGCACGGAGCAGGCTGGCCTGCAGCCGCTCTTTCTGCGTCTGAAGGGCAGCCCTGTTTTTCTCCTCTTCCAGCCGGATCCTTTCCTGACTGAGGCCGCATTCACTCAAGATCGCGATCATCAGGTTCTTCTCAAAGGCATCCGGAACCGAGTATCCTACAACCGGGATACCTACGATTCCCATGACACTCTGCGATCCGCGCACGGATAAAAAGAGCCATTTAGAGTTCGGCAGCGTATTGGTCGTCGCGCCCCCGTGCTTATTGTTCTTTTGCACCCATCTGGCAACGGCCATCTCCTCTGCGCTTAGCTCCGCCAAGGTCCGCTCTTCATCTGCTGGTTCAATTCGGAACACAAGCTCCTTGCCCGATTCGCTCAAAGCGTAAAGGATCGGGCGGTCGAACAGACGATTCAGGTGCTCAGCCGTCTGCCGCAGGCAATCCCACTCGGTGCGACCCTGCTGTAATTTCTGACTACTTTCCAGAAGCAGCTCCGTATAATAACCTTTTTGCGCAGCAAGGCGAGCCTGCTCTTTCACTCTGCTTGCGAGCGAACTGGCAATCATGCTGGAAAAAAGCATGATAATAAATGTTACCGGATAGCTTGGATCGTTCACCTGAAAGGTAAACTGCGGCTCTGTGAAAAAGTAATTAAACGCCGCAACGCTGAAAAAGGAACAGGCCGCGCCATAAATGTGGCTGCCGGTCCAGACTGCGGCTATCAGCACGCCCAGAATATAGACGGTTATAATATTCGACTCACTGAATCCTGCGTTATAAAACAGAGCTCCTACAATGGTAGAAACCAGCAGGCACAGAAGTATGCTACCCGTGTTTTTCCATGTAAAGCGTTCTTTGGGCATTCGGGGCTTACGAAATGTTTTTTTGTAGAGCGGCTGCCGGTCCGGAATAATATACACATCCAGATCTGTCAGCTCAATCAGGCGATCCGCCAGCCCTTTCCTGCCGAACAGCGGGTTCTGCCGGTGATTCATCCTTCCCATTACAATCTTAGTGATGCCGCTGACCCTTGCATATTCCGCAATCTGTTCCGCCGGATCAGAGCCGTACACAGTTGCAATCTGTGCCCCCAGCTGCTCTGCAAGCCTGAGATTGCTCCGCAGGCGTTTAATATTGTCTCCCGACAGCTCTTTTGTTCCCGGGGTTTGCACAAAGAGCGCGGTAAAGCCGCTGTGGAATGCATCCGCCATCCGCGCGGCAGTACGGATTACCTTCGCATTGGATGGTGCTGAGGAAAGGCAAAGCAGAATATGTTCCCCTGCCCGGGCTGATTTTTCTTTTCCCTCATGCAGTGCGGCGCGGTTGAGCTGATCCGCCGTCCTGCGCATGGCAATCTCACGCAGCGCGGCCAGATTTTCCGTTGTGAAAAAATGGCTCAGCGCCCGTTTTGCCTGATGCTCCCGGTATACTTTCCCCTCCTCCAGACGCTTGACCAACTCTTCCGGCTCAATGTCCACCAGCTCAATCTGATTGGCGCGGTCAAATACGTGGTCGGGAATGCGTTCGTTTACCATCACCCCTGTGATCGACGACACCAGATCGTTCAGCGATTCCAGATGCTGGACATTGACCGTAGTATATACATTGATCCCCGCCTGCAGAAGCTCCTCCACATCCTGATACCGCTTGGTATGGCGGCTGCCCGGTGCGTTATTATGCGCCAGCTCATCTACCAGGATTAGCTGAGGCTTCCTCCGCAGCGCACAATCCAGATCCAGTTCCTTCAGCGTGATCCCCTTGTATGCAATCTCTTTATTGGGCAAGGTCTCCAGACCCTCAAGCAGTGCCAGCGTATCCGGCCGGGCATGTGGTTCCACATAACCCACGACAATGTCAATGCCTTCCTTTTTTGCCTGATGGGCTGCTTCCAGCATTGCATAAGTTTTTCCCACACCTGCCGCATAGCCAAAAAAAATTTTTAACCGTCCCTGCTTTGCCGGCATATCCCGGCCGTATGAAACAGTTCCCTTTTCCATGTTTCCCCCTCCTTTATAAAGCGCGTATTTTTCGTGCAAAATATAAATATCATCCCTCACCTTACGGAAAGATAAAGAAAATCCGATTTGTATTAAAATCACATAAAGCCTGTTTAAACGCACATCCATATCAGCCAATCCGCCTCCATCTCTATCACAGATTATCCCGCAGCTACTGTGCTGCGGAGATGACAGGGGCAGGGCTAACGCATTTTACTAACAGGTAAAACGCGTTAGCCCTGCCCCTATACATCATGATATCATTTCTGAAACGGTCATATAATACGGCACTATATCTGGTCTCAGTGATTTTTGTGCCAGAGCAGTGTCTCCGGCGGACGGCGCACCGTAACCGAACCAGCTTTTGTCCCCTGAATGAGACCATAACGCTGCAAACAGCTCAGAAGCTTTTCCTTAGCTATCGGATCCATATCGCAAAGCGGCAGGCGGCAGCCGCCTACATCCATTCCCATTGCGTTCATAGCACATTTTACAGGAATCGGACTGACATCACCGAAGAGGTTTTCGATCAGCTCCAGATAGCGCAGCTGCAATGTGTCGCTACGCGCTGTATTCCCATCAAAGTAGCTTTGGCAAATTGCATGGGTCTCCTTGGGCACCACATTCGCCAGTACGGAAATCACACCCTTCGCGCCGAGCGCCAGCGCAGAGGTGATCTGATCGTCGTTTCCCGAATAGATATCCATATCGTCACCGCAGAGTGAAATGATTTTTGCAATCTGCGAAAAGTTTCCGCTGGCCTCCTTGGCTCCTACGATGTTGGGAATGCCGCTGAGACGGGCATATGTATCCGGCAGGATGTTGACGCCTGTTCGGCTCGGTACATTGTATAGGAGGATAGGAATATCGACTGCTTCTGCAATGGCCTTAAAATGTAGATATATCCCTTGCTGAGAACACTTGTTATAATATGGTGTCACAGTCAGCAAAGCGTCAACCCCAAGCCGTTGTGCCTGTTTAGAAAGTTCTATCGCGTGCACCGTGTTATTGCTTCCTGTCCCCGCAATAACCGGAATGCGGCCATGCACACGGTCCACTGTGTAGCGGATGACCTCAAGATGCTCCTGATCGGTCATGGTTGACGCCTCGCCGGTCGTTCCGGTAATTACGATCGCATCGGTCTTGTTCTGAACGTGGTATTCAATTAATTCGCCGAGTTTTTCATAATTCACAGACAAATCAGCGTGCATCGGCGTAACCAGTGCCACACCCGAGCCGGTAAAGATCGTTTTTTTCATTGTCTTGCCTCGCTTCTGTTATAATTGGCCGGAACCTGCCGGCTGTTTTGCTACCATATGTTTAGCACGGAATAAGTTAAGATGGTATTAACATCTCGCATGCAGGATTAAGATGTTGCTTCCAAACTTAATATTTTATAAATCCACCGTGTGCTATCATGCTTCTCGAACATACAGCACGGTATGCAGCCTATAGATAGAATCAGCAAACTTCCGGTTATACCATCTCTATTCACAGATCGCTTCCATGTGCCCACTCTGCATACTAGTTGTCCGTCCGGTGCCCGCTCTGGGATGTGCAGTATCTATCCATAGGACAAAGCACACCCTGTCAGGAAATCCTGAATCACGTCCGGAAGATAGACGGGCGAAAGCTGAAGCTCCGTACAGCGTGCAGCGAGCTGTTCAACTGCACGTTTATCATGAGAAAATGCAGATACCAGTGCAATGGTCACCCAGCCCTGTCCGAACCGCTGTTTTGCCAGTATCCCATAAGCAGGGGGAACGCTAGGACGGAACCGTCATTTCATTCAGGAAGTATCTATGGCAACACCGCCAAACACGCAAAAGAAAAGACCCTGCAGGACGATTATATCCGACAGGGAATAAGCATGACTGCTTCATTCTCCGTTCAGAAGGTAAAGCACAGGCAGACGCATTGTAAGCGTCAAATCCTACAGCGAGAACCCATCAGCGATTGTTTGCTGTTAAATAAGTATATCAAAGGCGAAAAAAGAGCTGGCAGATTTACTGCCAGCTCCTCGTTTTTGTGATAAAAATTATTTGTCTTCAGGACAACACAATGCTACCGATCAAAACGGCGTTCCAGATCACAGAAATAAATTCCGCAGCGTATAAGTATCTGTCCAGCGGCCTGTTGGCCAGTGCTTCCAACAATCGGCGGTTGGCAGACCAAGCTGCTGCGGAGACTGTCCGGATATTCCGTTCCACGGCCTTCCAATTCGTCTTGTACTTTCTGGCAACTTCCGGGTAAAGCCGCTTTGTTACGGATAGGAGCAGTTCCTGTTCCTCCATACACAAAGTTACCGCATAGATTGCATAGAAGCAGCCTTTGTATTTTGCAGTTACTCCAAGCCTGAATAACAGTTCACGGATCGCTTCTGTATTCCTGTTTGTTCTGTCTGCTTCATATGGACTCGTCCTGCCGGCGCTGCCTGCCGTGTAATGTGCGGTATCAATCATAAGACAAAGCACACCCTGTCAGGAAATCCTGAATCACGTCCAGAAGATGGACGGGCGAAAGCTGAAGCTCCGTACAGCGCGCAGCGAGTTGTTCAACTGCACGTTTATCATGAGAAAATGCAGATACAAGCGTAATGGTCACCCAGCCTTGTCCGAACCGCTGTTTTGCCAGTATCCCATAAGCAGGGGAACGATAGGACGGGACCATCATTTCATGCAGGAAGTATCTATATACTTCGTTATTGGTTTCATCTGCTGATTCATTTTCTCTCAAACCGTACAGGTCATCAGAAAGCCGGAATGCATCCTGCAGCAGTGAGACCGCATCTCTTGCGATCGGTATGACTCGTGGATGCAAGGCTGATATCTCCATCCTCACAGATTCCATACAGGCAAGTCCGTCAGTGTGTGGGGATTCTTCTCCGGATACCAGCTCGGCCAATGAAATGCCCAGCTTTTCTGCCAGATATTCCAATGAATCTGCCCGCGGGTGAGACGTGCCTTTCATATAACCCGTCAATGTAGTCCTTGGGATCCCCAGCTCCTTTGCGAACTCCTGAAACCTTATCCCTCTTTTGTTCAGTTCTTTCCTTAATGTGGCTGAAATATTTCTCTCTATTTGCATCAGGGCCACCTCCTCATGCAAAAGCATACCGAAGTGGGTTTTGGAATTAAATGTCAGCTTTTCGTCAAAAAGTACAGCTTTTCGACATAGCAAAAAAACGCCTGATTTGGGCGGCACTCATAAGACAGTATTAGAAATGTTTTCGGGAAACGGCGTAGCTTGCGGGCTATGCCGTTTCTCCGTTTTGTAGGTCATTTAGTAAAGACACAGGGAGTATTCCCACAAGGTCATAGGAAATATCAATCTGTTGTTCCCGATAGCCCTTTGACTTGTCCGGCGCGTGGACGTACACCGCCTTTACCATGTCATTTAAGACAGCGGGCGTTAATTCGTCCAAGTCCAAATACTTCCGTACTTTGCTGATAAACCTGTCAATGTTTTCAGATTGTTCTTCCTGTTCGTTGATTTCTTCGTTCAATCGCAACAGCTTTTCCCGCAGTTCTTCCTGCTCCTGTTCGTAATCATCAGAGAGCATTTGAAATCTGCTGTCAGATAGTTTTCCGTTGGCGTTATCCTCATAAATACGCTTGAATAGGTGGTCAAGTTCCTCAATCCGTCGCTCCGCTTGCGTCAGTTGCCGCCGCTTTGCCGCAAGTTCTTTCTTTGTTTCGGCTTTCTGTTTTGCACCCATAGCTTTTCGGAATTGTTCCTCATGGCTTGCGACGCAGGCAATCGTCATTCTCATGTGAGCGAGTACCCCTTGTTCCAACACAACGGCGCGGATAAAATGCGTCGGGCAAACCTCTTTCCCTTTGCGCCTTGAAGTAGAGCAGACAAAATGGTCTTGCCTTGCTTCAAAATTCTTGCTTGTGCAGTAATACAACTTTTCGCCGCAGTCGGCACAGCGCACAATGCCGGAAAACATATTCGTCTTGCCTGTCCTTGTTGGGCGGCGTTTGTTCTTGCGTAATTCCTGTACCCGCGCCCATGTGTCAGCGTCAATGATTGCTTCGTGAGTATTCTCAAACACAAGCCATTTTTCCTCTGGATTATAACAGGTTTTCTTGCTCTTGTAGGACTGCTTGTAGGTTTTGAAGTTTACCGTATGCCCTTGATATTCCGGTCGTTCCAAAATGTCGGCTATGGTATCGCCCGTCCAGTTATACGGCTTGTCCGGCGGCGCGTTTCTCGTTGCTCTGCCTGTCTGCTGAAAATGGATTGTCGGCGTTATGACTTTATCCTCTTTCAGAATACAGGCAATCTGCGACGGACCGTAACCGTCCAGACACAGGGCATATATCCGCTTGACTACTTCGGCGGCTTCTCCGTCCACAATCCACCGTTTCTTGTTGTCAGGGGCTTTCATGTAGCCATATGGCGGGTTGGTACAGAGATGTTCGCCCGCTTCTCCCTTTGACTTCATCACAGCACGGATTTTCTTGCTTGTATCTTTTGCGTACCATTCATTGATGATATTCAAAAAGGGGGTAAAGTCGCTGTCCTGTTGGTTCGCGCTGTCTATGCCGTTATTGATAGCGATAAACCGCACACCCTTTTCCACAAACAGGACTTCGGTATAAAATCCCACTTTCAGATAATCACGCCCAAGCCGCGACATATCCTTGACTATCAGCGTAGATACTTCGCCGTTTTCTATCTTCTCAATGAGTTCGCCCCAACTCGGACGGTTGAAGTTCGTACCCGAATACCCGTCGTCCACAAAGAACGAGAGATTTTTGAAGCCGTTTTCCTTTGCGTATTTACTTAAAATCGCCTTTTGATTTACAATGCTGTTGCTGTCGCCCTGCAATTCGTCGTCGCGGGATAAGCGGCAATAGAGGGCGGTAATTTTGTCAGACTGCCTTAACATCGTTTCTGCTCCTTTCATCGGCGGGCAGTCTGCCAATACAGGATTGCTTATCTCTATTCTATCGGCTCCTGTATTCTTAATCAACATCTTTTTTGCCTTGTTCCTGCTCCATAAGGCGTAAAACCTTGTGGGGCAGGCTCCTTTCCCCGTCATAGCTCCCTGTAAAACGATAGAGCGTCCTGCCGGATTTTATCGTTACCTCATGTTTTGGCAACTCTTGAAACAGCGGATTTTCCACCACGATATGCCCGTCCTTGATTTTTCGTTGACCTTCCATTCCTTTCCCGTCCTTTCCTTGTTTTGCAATGTGATAAGTTTCGTAGCAAGCATAGGGAACGGATAGCCGTTCCCGTAAAATGCCCGACTGCCGCCGGAGCATTTTGTTTGTTGGGAAGTGTCCCAAACCCTCATTTTGCCAAATTCTTAAATTGCAGAAGCAGTCGCCGTTCCAGTCGCCAGACTTCTTCCATGATGCGCTTAATCTCGTCCATGTCGTCGGCATAAATCCGTCCTGTTTCATTGATACGCTTCGCAATCTGGTTGACGTTCATACCGATTTTCTGAAGCTGCGCCGTATGCCCCTTGATTTCCTGTAAATCAAGTGTGATGATGTACCCGTCAATGAGCATTTTGCGGGCATAGGCGGAGAGATTGAGCGTCGGTATCTGCTGCATTTTTTCCTCAATCAACGCCCGTTCTTCCTCTGTTACCCGAATAATGATTTGCACGTTTCGTTTCCTGTTTTCCATGAGTAGCCCCCTTTCGCTAATAAGACGTTTGCAAGCGGCATTTCCGCCCGTTTTGTGATAATTTTTTCTTTTACTACCTACAACACCAGATAAGACGATTTTGCCGGATATTTTAGAAAAATTTAAGAAAAATTTTTCCTGCTTCCTACTACGGGGGATTTTCAAAAATACCAAAATAGAGAAAGAAAGTTTGCAACAAAATTTTTATTCATTTACACTATTTATGAGTTTACAAAAGAGAGCATTAAAAGCGAGGAAAAGCAAGCAACAAAAAGGTATGTTTATAGCAAAGGAGGCACGCAAATGGAATGGTTGAAAAAGTTAAGCGAAGCCATAGACTATATAGAAAGTAATTTAGACAGTGATATATCGTATGATGAAGCCGCGAAAATCGCCTGCTGTTCGACCTTTTACTTTCAACGGATTTTTTCTTATGTAGCGGGCGTTTCGTTGTCAGAATATATCCGGCGCAGACGAATGACTCAGGCAGCGTTTGAATTGCAGAGAACGGGTGCGAAAGTGATTGATATTGCCTTAAAATATGGATATACTTCTCCGACTTCATTTAACAGGGCATTTCAGAGCGTTCACAATATCACACCCGCTGCTGCACGCAGTATAGGAAACACGTTCAATGCTTATCCGGCAATTCATTTTTCAGTGCAAGTTACAGGAGGAAATGCTATGTCATATCACATTGCAGAAAAACAATCTATGAGAATTGTGGGGGTTCGTATTCCGTTGTCTACGGACATGGAGGAAAATCAGAAGAACATTCCTCCATTTTGGCAATCTGTTTTAAGCAGTAATCTATTTTCTGAAATATGCAGTTTGTCAAATCAGTCCCCACAGGGGGTCTTGGGCGTAAGCGTATATGAAAATCCCAAAAGTTTTTTCTATTACATTGGAGTTGCTACGGATGCGCCTGTTCCTAACGGTATGTTCGCGTTTGAAATACCACCGGCTACATGGGCTGTCTTTGAAAACAAAGGTTATTTTAAAGAGAATGTGCAGAACATTTTCAGAAGATTTTATACAGAATGGCTGCCATTTTCGGGCTATGAATATGCAGGACTTCCAGATGTAGAAGTATATCCTATCTGCAAAGAAACGCCGGTAAGCGGTCATTCTGAAGTGTGGATTGCCATCAAAAAAGACAAGGAGGACAGAACGTGTATCATTTAAGACTGAAAGGCGACCATTATCAGATGGGTGTCAAGAGAGGAATGATTTTTCAAAAAAGCAATATCATATTCCCACTACATCTTGATAATTTTCAGCTTGAGCATGGGAGAAAAAGCGAACAGATATTGAAAGAGTTTTTCCCCGAAGTATGCGAAGAAATAAGAGGTGTTAGCGATACGGTCGGCGTCAGCTATCTATCCTTTGTATCCTGGATGTTATGTATGGGCTGCTGTATGTATAACCTGGAGGATAATATCTCCGTAGAGATTAGAGGGTGTACAGCTTTTGCCTATTTCAAAGACAATAGCGTAATTTATGGCAGAAATAATGATTTGCCGCCATATTTAAAAAACGGGAGTAAAAGTGAAATCTATTCCCCGTCAGATGGAAACAGATTTAATATAACGACATCTTCTTTCATTAACGGGGAGGAAGGGATAAATGAACATGGATTAGCGGTTGCAATGACTTTTGTAATGACAAGTCTGGAAAATATACAGGCGGGCTTTAGTTTATGTTTTATCGTAAGGTACCTGCTTGAAAAAGCGAACAGCACAGAAAATGCGCTGCTTCTGCTGATGAAGCTGCCGATAGCGTCTAACTGTAATATCCTTATCGCAGATAAGAACGGAGAAATGCTTGTCGTTGAATGTACGCCTTATGAAAAAAGAATCCGCAAAGCTGTAAGCATGGATAACGGTAAGATTGTGTGTACTGTTAATAGCTTTACATCTGATGAAATGAAACGGCATGACGCAGCTAAGGGAAACGATTACCATTCTGCAAAACGGTATAATACTGTTATGGAGAGTTTCAGCACTCATATAAAAGGAAATCTCGTTGAAGCGACGAAACAGCTTCTAAAAGGTAATTATGGGTTTATGTGTCAATATGATGAACCTGATTTTGAAACGGTCTGGAGTTCTGTATTTGATTTGAAAAATCTAATGGTCTATCGGGCGGAGGGCAACCCACGAAAAAAGAAATTTGTCGTAGATAGCAGGTTACATGACGTTGTGCAAAGAAAATAAAATTTCAGAAGAATATCACTGGATAATGTGTCCTGTCTGCAATAACAAAACACGCAATAAAATCAGAGAGGACACAGTTTTGATAAATTTTCCGTTGTATTGCCCCAAATGCAAACAGGAAACATTGATTAATTTACGACAATTTTATATTTCAGTTATCAAAGAGCCAGACGCACAGACGCAGAGCCGATAGCACGCTTGAAATATAGTGGCTATCGGCTTTTTCTTTTTAGACGGAGGTTTTATTATGTTACTTGCCATTATACAAGCATTATCAAACTCGTTTAAAAAAGCCTAACCAACACAACGGAAATTTCTGCCCATGAATATGAACTATCAGTACATCGTACATACTTTTATAAATCACATTATTCAAACGCCTATGTAGCTCTGTGCTGCATGGGCGTTTGTTGTAAAAGCCCCCTACTGGAAAGAAAGGGGGTGATGAAACAATGAGGTATTCTGAACAATTCATGGAGCGTGTCGAATATTCTTTTGCCGCTTTTTGTAAGATTGTTCTCCGTAATGCGGCAATCAGTGCATACCGCGATTTTGGACGGAAACAGAAGCGCGAAGTATCACTTGACTATCTGATGTCCGAAACGTCCTTTGAACCGTTTACAACAGACAATTACTTTAGCAGTATGACAAGCCAACTGTCTTTGTCGTGAAAGGACAGGAGGTTATTGTTGTAAGTGAATGGTTGGCAAATGTTCTTTCCAAACTTCCAGAACAGCGGCGTACTGTCCTGCTGATGTATTTCTTTCTGGGCTATACCGATACAAAAATCGGGAATGAATATGGACGTTCCAGAAGTACAGCGAATTACTGGAAGCACGCAGCATTGAATCAGTTAAGAAAGGAATGGTTAAAGTCAAAAGATGAGGAACAAAAAATTGGTACCCTTTGCAGTCATTGAAAAAGCGATTGCCGGAGAGCCAGAAGCGATTGAACTTGTTTTACAGCATTACAGTCCACGCATTAAGTATCTGTCAAAATGCCGAGGACATATCAACGACGATATTCAAGAACGTTTGAAAACACAGCTTATCAAAGCTATCCTGCAATTCCGTTTTGACAGGTAGGAAGTAGCAAAGCCAGAAAGCCGTCAAGGATAAAATGCACGCTTGTGCGTCCTTGACAGCTTTCCCTGTCTTTGCTGTTGGGCGGCTAAGAGAGCGCAATCGGATAAACCGCTTACGCTCTCAATCCATTATGGAATGACACGCGATAGAGTGCTTCTCTCGCTTGATTTAAGCGCATTACAGCGATGCTAAAGACAGGAGCAAGGTTTTATATACTCCTACCCTCAAAAA
>NZ_BAAGGY010000020.1:0-64809 GCF_054658635.1 Agathobaculum sp. TL06 | reverse complement strand
GCTCTTGGGCAGCAGCTCCAGCACGGGCTGTATGCTCTCGATCGAAATATCGAGCTGTGCCAGAACCGAGTTGACAAACATCAGCAGCGGGAACATGGAAAACAACAGGAAATACGACAGCTCCGCCACCTCACCGGATACCGCCCTGAACAATTGATGGCATAGAAATAATGCTTCCCATATGTTTTCATAGGAATCCATCCGGTAGGTGGACAAAAGTTTCTCCCACAAATCCTCGGATATATACCTTTCAATAAACTTATAGTTCTTGCCTACACTTAATTTAAAGCCTGTTTCGATGCCGACCTTCCATGATATCATTCTCAGCAGCTCATGGCGAACAATCTGATTAAAATGATCAATAGCAAATAAAATTTCCTTACGGCACAGTCCCTTAACCACATAGGTAGTGGTGTTCCAGAATTCATTGCAGCAGTCATCGTATTCCCGGGCACTGGGTTTTCTTATATGATAATCCATGTCGGTCGGAACTACAGCTTGCTGAATCCTTCCATCCTTATCCAGAATAATCTTTATCAATTTATCGTCATTCAGGTAGTTTCCCAACTCTTCCAGGGGCAATAAGGTAAGGTCTATTTTATTATAATCATCAAAAAGTATTATATAGGAGTAGCCTTTCTCTTCAGCCGGGAATAGTTCCATATCCTCCGGTTTTTGCATCATTATAATATTCCCGAAGCTTTTAAGCCATTCATCCTTTAAAGTAAAGGATTCCACATCTGTTACGAAGTATGTGACATCATAATCCTGGAATTCGTCCTTAGGTATATTAATATTTGCGCGTGACCCCTCAAGGGTCACAATTCGAATACGTTCATCCTGTTCTGCTAAAGAAAGTACTAAATCCATCATTTCTTTTTCTGATCTCATTTACATACTCCTCGTTTATTTTTTCTATATTATTACATCTTCTTTTTTGCCGATACAATCAGCATCATTGGGCGTCGCATTTCATCCGCCATCCCCGGAATATCCATCATGTTCTCTGGCGGCTGTGGCTCCACAATCTGATTTATTATAAAACTATTTGAAAGCAGTGTATTTAGATATGTGGTCAGTGTTCTATGATATTTTGTAACCTTTTCTTCCAAAAACATAGCTGTCCGTTTGCCCTCATAATAATAATTGTCCACCGGGAAATGCAGTATTTCTCCTTTTTCGTTATAATACCAGTCTTGTGTTCCATGAGCAGTAAAAACTGCTACATAATGAAACGCAAGCGAACTTAGTATTACATCAAAGCTCTCCTCTGGGAAATCCACATCTTCTATGGCACAGCATTCATATTCAATCTGTGGAAAATGGGTTTTTCCTTTTGCTACTTCGAGCATTTTATGAGAAATATCAACACCTACTACAGAGGAAGCACCGTTTTCCATCGCATATATACAGTGCCATCCATAGCCGCATCCTAAATCAAGCACACGCTTACCCTTAAAATCAGGTAGCATCTTTTTCAAAGTCTCCCATTCTCCCGCACCAGCCAGTCCTTTCTGCGAGCGACTCATTTGACTGTATTTTTGAAAAAATATATTATCATCATATTTGTTTTCTTTCATCTGAACTCTCCTCGTTTAAAAAGTTATTTATCTCCGATACAATTTCATTCACTTCATTATAAAGCTTCTCGGTCATGTCGTAGCATTCAAAAAGTGAGATACCGAGTACTTCAAAAATATGATTTACCTTCTCGGTATATTTTTCAGGTTTATGTTCAAAAGTTTCAAGCAGTTTTATAGCTTTCTTTTCGTTGATACAATAAGCATTATTACATGCAAATAACACTTGATTTAAACATGAAACTATACGAAAAACATGACCCGCAATATAATATTTATCGTCTGTTCCCGAATTTGCTTTTACAAACATTAAAGAGAACCCTGCTTCAAACATAAAAAAGTTAACTAAACTTTTCTGCAAAGCATTGGGATAAGTTTCTGCCTGTTTTTTTAATTCGCATAAGCTTTCATTCTTAGCATATAGTATTTTGCTAATCGCTAATTCTCCTCGATACATTGCACTAATATAACCATGGGGATGCCCAGTCTGATAATTGGCAGTAACAATTCCGTGCTCTGTATCTTTCATTATTTGTTCCACACGTTTAATATCACGTAAAATTAAATCCACATGATACCCGTTTATGACTAACCATCCGCCGCCATTAATCCAATCACCCCATGCTCCGGGAGGTACAACAAGGTTATTTCTATGCTCATCATCCAGCTTTGTAGCGAATTGATTAATAGTATTTATGTCAAATGATTCTGAATTGTAATAGATGCCGATATCTATATCCGAATCCTCTGTATGGGTGCCCCTTGCACGTGAACCACCTAAAACAATACCTTCTATATAAGACAGAGAGGATAATTTCTCTGCTACTGATTTAATAATATTATCTACCATCAAGCATGCTCCTTTTATCGATTCACTGCTGTAAAAATTCCAAGCCAAATCTTTTGCTTCTACTCAACATATTTATAATTTTTTTAATTTCACAAAAGATAGCTAATAAGCACATTATAAGAATGATTCTGATTTTTTTCTTCACTTTTATTTTTCTCCATTTCAGCACATTGTTTTATTTTTGGGGTTTTTCGATTTCATCATTTTCTAATTCAATCACATCCAGAATGCCACAATTCAAGGATTCGCAGATACGAACCAGCGTTTCCATGCTGATATTTTTCCCTTTTCCCATATTAGCAATCATATTTGTGGTAAGACCGGCGGCAATCCGCAAGTCCTCTTTTCTCATATTGCGCTCAACCAGCGTATGCCAGAGGGGTTTATAGCTTATGTGCATTTATCCTCCTGCCTTTCTCCCGGTTCCGGGGTTCCTGCTCCTATTATATCAAAGTTCTTGCTATTCCACAAACATTTCTTGATACAACCGCCGGTTCCGTCTGGATTGTGCTTTTCCTTTCTTCTCTTGATTACATCTACTTAGCCATGAGCTGCTTCATGCCTTGGCTTTTTGCACCTGGATTGTCGTTACCATAACCTTCCAGAAGGTTAATCACGCCCCACACACCCAGGCCAGCGCCCAGGGCGATCACCAGGGTTTGGAGCACTTCGATTGCGCTGTTGAAAAATTCCATAGACAGCTTCTTGCCGGAATCTCTATATTAGGTTCAGTCATGTGTCATAGGCATACAAAAGCCGGAACAGTCTGCCGCGCCATACGGCGGCCTCGATTCCGGCGTCCTCCTTTTTTCAAAATTTTGTTGTGACTGTCCGCTTTGTACGCCAGGGCCTCCGGGGAGGCAGTTGCGGCGAGTAGATCAAATCACTCCTCTCTCAGCGGAACATCATTCCTCGTCTGCGGCGTCGATCTCGTACACGTCGCAGACCTCGTTGGCCTTGAGCTTTAGCCGGGTGGACAGAAAACGCTCGATGTCAAAGGTGTTTTTCTCGTCGTAGTCAGCCAGATAGATGTAGTTGGGGTGCTTGGTGATGTCGTACTTGTTGGACAAAAAGGGCCGGACGCCCCGGAGCTGGAGGATGCACTTGCCGCCGTCCAGGACGGCCAGCTCATCCACGCTGGCAAGGTCCTTCCCCAATTTTTGATAATTGATGGAGTGGGACAGCTCCCGCCCCCGGCTCTCGCCGGTATTGAACGTGTCGATGGTCTCCTTGCCCAGGGCAGCAGACAGCTCCTTGAGGGTTGTGGGCTCCGATCCGCCCAGGAACAGCCTCGCGTCCATATTGCCGATGATGGTGTCGGCGTTGTCCTTATAGAGGGCTTTCAACTGGGACTGTGCCTGGAGGAACAGGCAGGCGGAAATCTCACGGCTTCGGATGGTTGCCACCAATTTCTCCAGCCGGGGGATCTGTCCGATGTTGGCCGCCTCGTCGATGAGGCAGCGCACATGGACCGGAAGCCGCCCGCCGTACACGTCGTCGGCTTTTTCGCACAGCAGGTTGAAAAGCTGGGTATAGGCCATGCTGATTAAGAAATTAAAGGTGTCGTCCGTGTCGCTCATAATGAAGAACAGGGCGGTCTTGCGGTCCCCCAGGGTGTCCAGCTCCAGCTCGTCATAGGCGGTCAGCTCCCGCAGCTCCCCAATATCGAAGGGGGCCAGCCGGGCACCGCAGCTCACCAGGATCGACTTGGCTGTTTTGCCCGCCGCCAGCTTATATTTGGCATATTGCCGGACGGCGAAGTGGCCGGGGTCCCGCTCCTTCAGCTCGTCAAACATCAGGTCTACGGGGTTCTTGAACTCCTCGTCGTCCTCCCGGACCTCCATGGCGTTGATGAACTCCAGCAGGGTGGCGAAGTTCTGTTCCTCGACAGGAGCCTCGTAGTGGATGTAGCCGATGAGCGCCGTGTAGAGCAGGGTCTCGGCCTTCTGCCAGAAATCGTCCCCGGATTTACCCTCTCCCTTGGTGTTCACCATGAGGCAGTTGACCAGCTTCAAAATATCCTTCTCGCTGTGGATATAGGCGAAGGGGTTGTAGTGGTGGGATTTTTTGAAATTGATGGTGTTCATAATTTTGATGCGATAGCCCTTGCGGCGCAGCATCTTCCCACACTCGATCACCACGCTGCCCTTGGGGTCTGTGACCACGAAGGAGCAGGGATATTTTTCGCTGTCACATTGCATCAGGTTGGGCTTGAGCACAAAGCGGGTCTTGCCGCTGCCGCTCCCGCCGATAATGAGAAAATTTTTGTTCCTGGCGGTCTTGGGGTCCTTGGGCCGGTTGTTCATGGTCAAAAACTCCGTGGCCGTCAGGATCACGTTGTTCTCAAAGATGGGGTCCATGAAAGGGCGAATGTCCTCCTTGGTGCCCCAGCGGGCGCTGCCGTACTCCGCCCCCTTGCAGTATTTCTTGGCGTTCTTGCCCTTGATATAGACCGCCAGCCGCAGGGCGGCACCACAGCACAGTCCCACCAGCAGGTCCAGGGGGTGGAAGCTGGGGAGCGCGGATTGGAACGCGGCGGCAAAGCCGTCCAGCAGCCCCAGCAGCTTGGCCGAGGCGTCCGCGCCGGGGGCCAGCCTCCACGCCTGACCCAGCTTGGTGGCATAGAGGGCAATCAGCACATAGGGCAGATTGGGAAGAAGGTACTTTTTCAAATTGACCTGTTTCACCGCTCCAGCACCTGCTTTCGTACCTTCTCGGCGGTGTTCCTGGCCAATCCCTTGAACCGCTCCAGCTTCTCCAGCACCGAGGGACGGGAGGCCCTGCGGACCTTCTGGCCCAGGTATTCCTGGAACGCGGCGTTGATGGCGTCAGTGTCCCGGCCCTTGAAGAAAATCAGGTACTTGGGTGGGGTGGCGGTCCGATCCTTTCTGATCGCATAGTCCACGCCATACTTCCGGGCGATTTGGTCAAAGCGGCGGATGTCCTTGTCCTGGAAGTCGATGCTGCTGACCCCCTGGTTCTGGTGGGTGAGCTGCTTTACCGTCTGCCTGCCCCGGTGGACTACCGGAGTCTCCCGCCTGCGCTGCTTGTCCAGCTTCACATTGCGGCGGTGGGCGGCGTATTTGGAGATTGCCGCCTTGAGCAGCCGTCCGGTGAACTTGGTGCCGCTGACAATCAGCGTCAGTGTTTTGTTCTCCACTTCCTCCTGCATTTCTACCACCTCCCATGCTCAGGAGGAAGGGCGGCCCTGCCGGGCCGCCCTGGAGAACCTCACTTCACCTCATGCCAGATCTCGTTTTCCGCTCCGGTGACGATGGTGTGGCCGTTGGCAGCCTCCATCAGGTCGTAGTAGGCCCAATAGTGGGGATTCTGGAGGTCGTGGAAGGTGTTCAGCTCGTCCTCGTTGCGGCGGATATAGGTCTCATCCGCCACCCGGCCCAGCATCCGGTTGACAATGGTGACGACCTCGGCGCGGGTGCTCTGGTCGCCGCCGTGGAACAGACCGTCCGGGTAGCCCACGATCCAGCCGTTCCGGGCAGCCTCCCGGATATACCGGGCCGCCCAGTGGTCCCGCGTCACGTCGGGGAAGGAGCCCTGATCCGTCTCATAGGTCTCCAGCTCCATCCAGTTGGCCAGTCGGGCGCAGACGGTGACAAACTGCTCTCGGGTGATGCTGGCCTCGGCGTGGAACTTGCCGTCATCGTAGCCGACCACCACGCCCAGCTGCTCCAGATAGACCACATAACCGGCATACCAGGCGTCGGGGTCCACATCGGGGAACCGGCTGGAGCGCCCGTCCGGCAGATCCTCGCCCCTGGTCTCGGAGAGGATGCGGGCGAAAATGGCGGCAGCCTCGGCGCGGCTCATGTTGCGGTCCGGGCCAACCGTGCCATCTCCATAGCCTACGATGTAGGCGAAGTGGTACTCGTCCGGCAGGGTCACAGCGCCGTCCTTGCCCGTCTCACCGGCGGCGGTGGTGCCGGTGCCGTCGGTGACGGTGACAGGCACATCGGGCTTGGCCTCGCCCTGGTTGTCTGTGACAGTGACGGTCACGGGGCCGTCCTCGTCAAAGTCGAACTCGCCGGGCAGGGTGACGGACACTTCGCCATCCTCGTCCACGGCAATCTCCGCACCGTCCACCGGCTTGCCGTCCTGGTCTGTCACGTCCACATTGACGGTGTTGGACTTGTCCGGGTTGCCCGTGTCGGTGCCGATGATCTCGCCGGCGGTGCCGGAGGCATCGGGGACGATAATCTGGCCGCTCTTGTCGGTATCCTTGGCGGCGTGGTTGTCCTTGGCGTCGGACACCTCCACATTCAGCCCCTTGGCGGGGGTGGTATCGGGCAGCAGGACCGTCACCACAGTCTGGTCGTTGCCATCCAGCAGGCGGCCATCCGGCAGAAGAACCGTAAAGGCGTCCTTGGCCTCGTCCTCACCGGGCAGCAGCGTCACCAGCGCACCCTTAATGGGGGCCTTCTCCATGTCCGTGACGATAACGGTGTACTGGCCCACCACGGCTTCGCCGTTTTCATCGGTGTAGGCGCTCTCCACCGAGGGGACCGTCAGCTTGCCGTCCTTGTTGGTCTGCCCCTGGGCCGTGCCGCCCAGGTCAGCCTTGACAATGACTGTTCTATCGGCCTGGGGGGTATTCTCATTGTCGGTGACAGTAATCGTGACACGGTTCCTGGCGTCCATGTCCTGGCCATCCGGCAGGTTCACGGTGATGTTGCCAGTGGTGCCCATGCTGACCTCGCTGCCCTGGATGGGCCGCCCGGTCTCGGTGCGCTCCACCGTGATCGTGAGGGTTTGGCGGTTGCCGTCGGCGTCCTCCCAGCCCACGGTGGCGCTGCCATCGCCGTCCGTGGTGCCGATGGTATCAGGGACCGTGAGCTGGCCTGCGGCATCGGTGGCGCCGCCGCAGGAGTTGGCGTTCTTGTCGGTGACAGCGATTGTCATACCCTCTACCGGCGTCTCCGTCTCGGACAGCAGGACGGTTACAGTGGTCTGGTCATCGTAATCCAGCAGACGGGAATTGGGCAGGCGGATGGAGATGGTATCATCCCCATGGAGGGTGACGGTGGCATTGGCAACAGGGTCGGTGGTGTCGGTGTCGGTGACGATCACCAGATACCGGCCCACAACGGCCTCGCCCTGGGAATCCGTGGTGGCCTGGTTGTAGAGCTGTTCCAGCTCCTCCGTCTCCAGCACCTCGCCGCAGACGGTACACTCCTTGTGGCGGCTGCCCTCGCTGCCCGTGGTGGGCTCCACGTCCACAATCCAATCGCTGGGGGTGTGGCCGGTGGGATCTGTATAGGCCCCATCATAGGTATCGCCGCAGCGGGAGCAGGTGTAGGTGGTATGGCCCATTTCCGTGCAGGTGGGCGCGGTGACTTCCTCTTGGTAGTCGTGGCCCAGGGCGTTTTCAATCACCGCGCCGCACTTCTCGCAGAGCTGGGGCTCGGTGCAGGTAGCAGGAGTGCCGGGCACATGGCCCGCAGCGGGGTCGCCCTCCAGTCGGGTCGCGCCGCAGCGGACACAGGTGTACTCGGTCATGCCTTCGCCGGTGCAGGTGGCCCCGGTGATCTCCTTGCCCTCATCCCAGCTATGGCCCAGGGGGGAGGTGTAGTCGGTGATAAAGCTGGAACCGCAGCCCTCACAGAGATGGATGGTCTTGCCGCCACCCTCACAGGTGGCCGGGGTGGTCTTGCTCACATAGTTGTGGGCCAGCGCCGGGGTAATGTCCTCAATATGGCGCTCCCCGCAGACCGCACACTCCCGCAGGGTGTAGCCGGGGCTGGTACAAGTGGCGGCGATGGTGGATGTGGAGAACTCATGCTCCCCCTGGGGGATGGTGGTTTCCTTGGTATCGCCGCACCGCTGGCAGATGTCCAGCGTCTTGCCGGGGGTCTCGCAGGTGGCCTCCCGGATGACGGAGCTCTGATAGGCGTGGCCCAGGGCCGCCTCATAGTCCCGCTTTTCAATCATGCCGCACTCGATGCAGAGGTAGCGGTCATAGCCCAGGGTCAGGCAGGTGGGGTCCACGCTGTCCAGCAACACCCAGTTGTGGTTATCGCCGCAGCCCTTGTCCTCACAGCAGCAGCCGTCACAGTCCGGGTCTTGGCACCCGCAGTTGGGATTGCCGCAGCCGCAGGAGCAAGAGCCGTCCTCGACGGTGGTTTCGTCCCGCAGGTGGACGAAGGCCACGCCGTCCTCCACCATGTCGGTGTCGTGGTAGGTGTAGGTGATCTCGTAGTACACGGGATAGTCCCCAGCCTCGGTGTAATTGGGAGCCGAAGTCAGGGTGCAGGAATTGGCCTCGTTGCCGTAGCGGATGGCCGTGGTCACTCCCGCGTCAGATAGATCTGACACGGTGACGGTGTGGGGCTGGCCGTCCACCACGCCGAAGTAATCTGCAATCACAGCTTTGGCGGCGGTGTAGGCGGTTTCGGCATAGCCGCAGTCCTCACAGGCGTCCATCTCCACAAAGCGGTCATGGGCCAACTCCGGACGAATGGCACTGTCCATGTGGTGGCGCTCCAGGGTAGAGCTTTCTTCCTTGAAGGTGCCGTAGCAGAAGCCGCAGTAGCTTCCGCTGGTGGTAGTGACGCGGTGATACCCGCTGTCCACCTGCTCAATGGTCTGCGTCTCCGGCAGCTCCTCGAAGAAGTCCTCCGCGCAGTCATAGAGCCAATACACGTTTTTGTCACAGGAGTAATTGGTGGCACCCATGTTGGTGTTAAAGGTGCCACAGGTCTCACAGACCGCCTTCGTCCAGTGGTAGCCGGTGTAGTAGGCATCCACGCCGGGGGTGCCGTCCAGCAGGTCGCCCTTGCTCTCCCCGTCCAGGCAGGTGCCATCCGAATACTTCACGTTGCGGGTCAGGGCCGTCTCCCCGTTGCGGGTGTACTCCGGCACACGGAACACTTGGAACGAGGTGTCCTGGTCACATACGCAGCAGTGGAAGGTCTCAATGGTCACAACGGAGTTGGCGTCCAGCTCATTGGTACGGTTGAGCGCCTCCTGCCAATGCTCGGCGGGATCGTGGTAGCCGTCCTCCTGCCCCGCAAAAGCTGTGGGCATCAGGGAGAACAGCATCGCCACGGCCAGGAGCGAGGCCAGCAGGGAGCGCAGCCGGGTGTGTTTGGGTTTCATGGGTGGTTTCCCTCCTTTGTATCAAACTCATAGTTGGTTTGGGGTGGTGCTTTGGGCCTGGGGAGGTCCCCGGACCCGAGGCCAGCGGCAGGTCACTGACTCCGCCCCTGGCCCTTGACGGTGAGGATGCCGTCCAGGGTAGTGGCGGTGATCCGCAGGCGCTCGGCGGTGGCGATGTCGTTCTTTACCGTCTCGTCCACCTTGCCGCCGCAGACCACCAGCACACGGGCCCTCCGCAGGTAGTCCCGCGCCATGTCGATACCGTCCTTGTGCTCCTGGGGGATACTGTCCTTCAGGAACAGGGGCAGGAACAGCAGGGGGCAGACTGGGGAGAAGCCCGCGTCGTACACCTGACGGCACCAGCGGGCGGCGTTCTCCGTGTTCTCGAACTCGTTCCCGCCCCAGGGGGCGGTGATATAAGCCAGAGGCCGTTTCATAGGCAAATCCTTTCTCCCGGCCATTCCGGGCATAAAATAAGGCGGCCCGTTCAGCCGCCGTAGTCGTGGTGGAAATCGTGGTTGACCAGCATGGTGTAGTGATTGTCTGTAGAGCTGGGTGCATTGAACAGGGCGGCCAGCAGATAAGCCTTGGTGTTCCAGACGCGGGTGGTGTTCTCGCTGATGCCGTCCAGCACCTTTTCGATGTGGCTGGAGGTGATCTGCTCAAACCGCTGTTGGACAAAGGCGGTGGGATACTCCGCGTCCCGCCCGATCTTGATCGTGGGGCTGCGGGTCATGGCTACCTCCAGCATAATCTCCACGAACTCGTCCACCTGGGTCCGGTTGACAGGGGTACAAATCAGGTCATACTCAATCTGTTCCCGAATCTCCTTTCGCTTCTCATACACGTCCGTCATTCCTTCCGCCGCAGGCGCAGAAAGAACGAATGAATGAGTGCTTGATCTTGATAGATGCGTATTTGATTTTTGAGTATTTGATCTCTTAGTATTTAATTCTGCGGGCTTTTCCGTAGATGGTTCCCCCATATCCGGCTCCACCAGATACGGGTTTTCCGTATCTGGTGCGTCCGTATCTGGCGGAGGCGTATCTGGTCCCGGTTCCTCTGGCGGTTCCTCCGCAGCGGGGCGGGGCTTCTCGTAGATGGTGTACTCGGTGTCGCTGATGCGCCCGCCGGGGCCTCGAAGCTGGCGGCGAACGATGTAGCCCGCCTTTTCCAGCTCCCGCAGCGCCCCGCCAATGGCGTCCACGCCCTCCTTGCAGATGGCCGCAAGGCCCCGGGTGGTGTAGTTCCACTCGTCTGGCAGGGAGAGCATCATGGACAGCAGACCCTTGGCTTTCAAGCTCAGGGCCGTGTCCTTCAGGTGGTGGTTGCTCATTACGGTATAGTCCCGCGTCCGTTCTATGCGGAAAACTGCCATGTTCTGTCACTTCCTATGTAGCGTCGTTAGGGGCGTTGGGCTGGATGGGGGCGGTCTGCGCCTTCTCGCGGGCAAACCGTTCCTCCAGCCGGGCAACGCTCCAGTTGGATTTGAACTGCCCCAGGGGGCTGGGGCCAAACTGCGCCCTGGCCCGGTTGTCCAGATCCAGCAGCCGTGCCCACAGCTCCGGGTGGTGCCGCCGCAGGCTCCGCAGCGCCCCAATCCGCTGGAAGGGGCAGCACCAGCAGGAGGCCCGGTGATAAATCTCATAGAGGCCGCCGAAGTCAAAGCCCCGGTCATAGCACAGTTGCAGGGCCTGGGCCTCGGTGATGCCCCAGTCCACCAGGGGATAGTTGAGGCCCTTGCACCGCCACGCCTCGTCCGCCGCAATCCCCACATATTGCTGAAGCTGGTGCGCCCCCTTGAGCCGGTTGACCTCCTTGCTGATAAGGTGGGTCTTGAGCTGGCCGGTACACCAGCGGACCTTGATGCCCGGCCAGCCGTTGCCGTAGGGCGGGATGCCCAGCCGTGCCCGGTTTTCCAGGCAGGACGGCTTCTGTTTCGGTTCCTCGAACATCATGTACTCGAAGCTCTTGGGGGAGCGCAGGGCGGTGATATGCAGGCCACGCTCCCGGAACAGGTACTCGTCTACCTTGGCGATGTGGCCGTACATCTCCGGGAACTCCATGCCGGTATCCGCCCAAATTACCGCGTCAATGGGCAGGCCGCGCTCGATCATCAGCAAAGTAAGGCAGGTGGAATCTTTGCCACCGCTCAGGCTGATGGCATGGAAATCATCTTTGGGTGTAACAGCAGCGCCCATTCATGGGCACGCCTTTCAGACCTCCTTTTCCGATTACAGCTCATAGACCGGCTGCTCATTCTCAAAACAAGGGCCGCATAGCTCGTCCAGGGCCTCGGACAGATCATCCAGGTCCAGGCACATCTCGCTCCGCGCCGGGTCTCCCTTGATGGTGCGGTATTCGGTGACATACCCGCCGCCCTCATACTCCACGCGCACACAGGCCACACAGACAAGGCTCATATCCTCCAGCAGCCACAGCTCCAGGGTCCGGGTGGTGACGGCGATCTCCGCCGTGCTCTGGTCCATCTCCTCATACAGCAGGGTGGCCCGCTGGTGGAACAGCTCCTCCCCCCGGTAGTTGAAGGACTTCTCATGCTGGCCCTGGGTGGTATAGGCATATACCGTCCGGGCCTTGTCCCGCACGGCCTGAGTCAGGGCATGGAAGTCGATGTCCCCCAGGTAGTCCATGGCGTCCTCCGAAGGGTCGCCGTCCTCCGCCATCCTGGCACAAAACAGGCGGGTAATCTCCTCCCGCAGGCGGTCCATCTCGTACATAACAATCCCTCCATTCATCAATCAGTGATGCTTTTTCTTTTTTGGCTTGATAATGTGGCCTTCTACCACCAGGGCGTGGCAAATAATACGAATTTCCTTGCGTTCCTGGCTTTTGAGAATCCTCTGGTGTCCCTGTTCACTGAGGAACAGCCGGGCGGTCTCCCCCCGCAGGGCGATGAGGTTGTCGTCCTTGAGAACTTCAAACTCCACCATGTGCCGGGTGTCGTCCCGGAACCGCTCCACCGCCAGCAGGTCATGGCCCCGTGTCGTGAACTGCCTCATATCTTGGACCCCCGTTCCCGGATGTCCAGGGCGGGCAGCCCATACCGGGCAATCAAGGTGGCGTTGACAATGAGGCGCAGGGCCTCGTCGTCCACAAGATCCCTGTCCGGCAGGTCCTGGGCCGTGGGGACCGTGCCGCCGTAGAGGTCCCGCGCCGCCGAGAGAAGGGCGTAGTCCTGGAGCGAAATCCCCCGGCGGTCCGCGTAGGCGGCCTCAAAGCCATGCCGGTAGAAACAGTTGACAGTCCGCTGCCACAGTTCCGCGCTGGAGGTCAGCAGAAACAGGGCGGCATAATAGGCGGAAGTGTCCCGGCGGCGGTAGTAGCCCAGGCGGGCCTTGGCCTGCTCCATCCGCTTCGGGTGTTGGCTGTCCCGCCAGAGTGTGCCGGGAAAGCTGGCGATCATCGGCCAGAGGCGGACGGGCAGAATACCTTGCTGCCCAAAAGTCTCCTGGACGGCCTCATAGTAACCCACCACACCAGCCTCAACCCGCTCGGCCAGCCAGGGACAGCCCTGGGCGGTACAGCCGGCCTTGGGGTTGTACTCGGTGCAGAGGCAGCAGCGGACGTGCTCCGGCTTGTATCGAAATGTGCAGATAAACATGGTGTCCTCCTGATTTTGGGCGCAAAAAAACCGGACAACATCCATGTGTCCGGCTGTGCTCCCAGTATTGAATTATCTCTCCTGGCTGCGCTGGCGCTTTTTCTGCCACGCCTCCAGCAGCTTGATGATGGTCTCCTGCATCCGCTTGGGCGTATAGGAGCGGGGGAAGTATTTGTGGAGGGTGTCGCTGGTAAACGTCACCTTGTCCTGTGCATCCTTTTTTTCCTCCAATAGAATCTCCCGCGCCTGCTCCACGGTCAGCGCCTTTTGCTGGCTGAGTTTTTTTATACGCTGGGCCTGTGAAAGCGAGGGCATATTCTGGGAGTAGTCCATGCCGTCCAGCACCATACGTTGCTCGTCATGGGTAAGGGCAGCCAAAGGGTAAGCCGTACTCAGGCCGATTTCGCCCTCGTCCACCAGCTTCATCAGGGGCGGGACGAGGTTTGTCAGGCTGGCATACCGGCGTAGAGTGTCTCCGCTGATGCCGAGACTTTTCCCGATCTCATCGTCGCTGCGCAACTTCGCCGCAATTTGCGGCGAAGTTAAATCCGTCCGTGCTCCCTGATGCTTGGAGACCTCCAGCCGGAGGCGGTAGGCCCATGCCCGTTCACTGGGGAGCACATCTTCCCGCTGGATATTGCTGTCCACCAGCTCGGTGGCGGCCTCCTCATCCGTCATATTACGAATGATAACGGGCATATCCGGGATGCCCGCCAGCTCACTGGCCCGGTGCCGCCGCTGTCCGGAGATGATCTCATACCCGCCCTCCGGGTCCGGGCGGACCACGCCGGGGTAGGTGACGCCCCGCTCTCTGATGCGGGCCACAAGCTGGATCATGGTGGGGTCGTCATCCCGCACCAGATAGGGCTGGTTCCGGGGCATGAGGCCCCGGAGGGTGGGATACCCCTTAAAGGGGTGCAGCTCTGTGAGCGGTAGACGCACTACCGTTTCGTTCTGCGGGGAGGAACGGGATTTAGGAGTGGGGGGCTGGGAAGGGTCAATCTTATCACTCAACCAGTACGACCTCCTTCAATAGAAAAAGGGCGTTCCCAAACGGAACGCCCTCAAAAATCGGTTTGTGATATTTGATTTTTGACTGTAAATACTGTTTGTCGATTGCCCTCAAACCATTGATATTCCTTGCTTTTCGGGATAAATCCTATAAGACCACTCGTACCATATTAAGGGACAAACTTTAATACAAAAACAGCCCTCCAAATCGGAAGGCTTTTGTACCTATGCCTGGAAAGCCTGATATTGTGGGCCTTTCCGGGCTTTTTCTGTTTTCCGTGAGCTTGGCAATACAACTCGCCAGCGGGCCTGGTTTTGGCATGCTGGCATGGTAAGCGTTTGGAAGTTCACTTTTGCCCCCTCCGGTCTATACGAATAAAGAAATGAGAAAACGCTAAAAGTGTCCCTCGCCAACCAGCGCCTCATATCCCATACAGAACAATTTAGCAGGAACCTCTGAGGCTCCCACTTTCTTTATTTTATAACCGTTCGAAAGGTACTCCGCAATCCCCACAGATTACATTGATTTCCCGATATTTCTCATCGCTGGCGTTCCGGATTTCATTGATACTGCAGCAGCCGTAACCACGCCTGCTGTTTGGGGATACGGTGATCGCCGGGCGAGTCAATTCGCATCATCATAAAAAATCTTGCTTCCATTCGATATAAGCAACGCTGTCCTCCATTTCTTTAATGGATTCTTGCAGCGCTTCCTGCTTCTTTGCCAGCATTTCTTTTCTTGGGATAATCGTATCATTTTTTACCGCAAAGATTTTCCCTATTTGCGCTGATTTGTGCTATAATCTTTGTACGAGCTGATAGGGAGGGATTGGATGAGCCTGTATAATATTGCAAGGGAGCAGTGGCAAGCGTGGCATGTGACAACCGCAGAGGATCTGGATTTGCGGCTGGACAGTTTCCGCATTCTGTTTGCCTACCACTCCGGTAAAATAGAGAATGAGGAGATCTCGTATCATGACACCCGTGAGATCTTTGAAAACGGCAAGGTTGTCGGCTATACCGGAAGTCCCCGTTCGTTGTTTGAGCAACAGAATCAGAAAACTTGTTATGAGTTCCTGCGGAGAAAGATTCCCGAAAAAGAGCCGCTGTCCATTCCTCTGATTCGTGAGATCCACCGCGTATTGACCGAGGGGACCTATGATGAACAGCGGTATGTTGTGAATGAGGAGCGCCCTGGGGATTTCAAGAAACATGACTATGTGACAGGTATCCATGAAGTTGGCTCCTATCCCGATGAAGTCGAAGAAGATTTGACCGAGCTGCTGGATGAAGTCAATACCATCGGACAGAAGGACCCGCTGAAAGCTGGTGCCTACTTCCACGCCCGGTTCGAGAATATCCATCCCTTTGCTGACGGGAATGGCCGCGTAGGGCGGACCCTGCTCAACTACTGGCTGATGATCAACGACTACCCTCCTATGATCATTTACGAAGAGGACAAGAAAGAATATTACAGTGTCCTACAGCAATACGATGAGCAGGAAACTCTGGAACCGCTTGTATCTTTCCTTGAGGAGCAGACTGTAAAGACCTGGAATCGTGCCATGCGCCTGTCACAAAATGAGGCCCCGCAGAGAAAAGGTTTGGATTTTCATATGATGTGAGGGGGGACACGAGCCGGCTTGCGCCTTTTGCGTGGGAAATTGAAAACGGAGGCTTGATTTCCGCACCGGAAAGCGCTATCCATATCTTATGGGATATATATTAAAAAAACAGATAAAATTCGGATTAATAAAAGGAGGAAGACGGTGGGAGCGGCGAAAGACAAGCTCGCCCCGTGGTGCCGGGCTCATGGGAAAGAGAGCCTTCTTGCTCTATATGACGAGAGCAACAGCCAGTTCGCAGAGGAAGCGGCCTATTCCTCTGCAAAAACACGGAAGTGGCGCTGTCCTGTATGCGGAATGTCCTGGACAGGCAGCACCAACAAAATGAACCGGCTGTCTCTGGGCAGCTACAATGTAATCAAGAAGCGGTCGGAGAAAACCTATTGCCCTTATTGCAAGGGAGAGCGGGTGTCCCCAGGCTATTGCCTGCTGGCGGAGCGCCCCTGGACGGGGGAGTTCTGGGATGCGGAGCGGAATGGCGAACCGGCGGAGGCGCTGGAGAGATATTTGCCCGGGACCCACAAGAAGTTCTTCTTCCGCTGTGGGGTATGCGGCTACTCCTTCCCAAAGCCCATCGCCCCCAGGGACATTGACGGGAAGCTGCGCTGTCCGGAGTGCGGAAATGGCAGGAGCCGGGAGGTGACGGAGCGTAGTTGTCTGGCCAGTCGGTTTCCCCAAATTGCGAAGGAGCTGGTGGATGAGATGAACGGGGGACTGAACGGACGGAACATCCGCCCCAGCTACCAGAAAAGCCCGCTGTGGTTCTGTTGTCCCGAGGGGCATCTCTACCAGGCGTGGGTGTATAACAGAACCGGGCGAGGGGATGGCTGCCCTCGGTGCGGCCAGCGCAAGAAAACCTCGTTCATGGAGCAAACGATTTTCTACTACCTGAAAAAGTGCAGCCGCGGTGTCCGGAACAACCAGATGGACAGGGGAAACAGCATCGACGTGCTGCTTCGGGAAATGCAGGTTGTTGTGGAGTACAACAGCCTCTATTACCATATGCGGGCCTGGGATAAGCAGGAGACGGAGGCAGTGGAGCGGTCGTTGGACAAGTACCAGCGGTTATCCCGGTATTACCGGATCTTTGTTGTGACGGAGTGGGAGAGAGAGGCCAAGGCGCTGACTGAGCTGAATTCTCCGCTTATCCGCCCCATCTTGGTCCCAGTATACGCCTATGCGAAGCAAACGTTTTCTGACTATAACCAGAAAATTCTGGAGCTTCTACGGCTGGTCTTTCCAGACAGGGAGAGCTATCCCAGTGTTGACATCCAGCGGGACGAGCTGGAAATTCTGACCCAGTATGTCAGTAGCGCCGTAGAGCACAGCTTTCAAGATCGGCATCCTCAGTTAGCCAAAGATTGGGACTGGCAGCGGAATGGTACGTTGGCGCCCAACATGTTCGCGCCCAATGCTTTACACAAGTTCTACTGGGTCTGCCGTAGCTGCGGCAGATCCTATCGGATGAGCATGGGCAATCGGCAGAAGGTGAATCCGGACACCTGCCCGTTCTGCTGCCGGAAGAGCCGCTATCCCTCGTCTTTGCTGGGAGAGTGTTACCCTGGACTGAGGAGTTTTTGGAACCAGAGCCTGAACGAACTTCCCTTTGACGAGGTTTCCGTGGCCTCGGAACGGACGGGAATTTTTAACGGACCGGAGGGACAGATCGTGCCTATCCGCGTCTGCAACGTTTCGAACTGGCTGTGGAAACATCCGGATCGCCATCCGGAGGAATATCTCCGGCTCCAGATTAAATACCAGGAAAAGAAAGCGCAGCGGAAGTCATAGCGACAAAACAGGCGGAACTGTTTCAGACAGTCCCGCCTGCTTCATGGAATACAAAATGCAATCTCTCACCCTCGTTTCGGCGTGACCATCTTGCGGAGCATGTCCGTGGGGATATCGCCGCTGCGGGCCGTAGAACCATCGTGACGATCTGCACTGTCATCTTCCCGCTGACGGGACTTTCGTCCCTCGAAAACCGTTCAGAGCGACCGAAGATTTGTCGCCCAAACAGTGGGAACAGCGGTCCCAAGCTGTCGGGAGAGGCAGGCCCCCGCCCCTCCCGTTGCCAAGAGGACTTGCGCACAGTATCCTCACTCGTCCCCACCGCGTTGCCAATGGCCTGGATGCTGGACCAGCATTGGTGGGTTTTGTGGTTCTCCCACCGCTGCAGGAAACTATATACCGCCAATTCCCCAGGATACAGCTCCGGGAGAACGACACCTCCCTGTTTTACCGTTCCATCTATACAGGCGACAGGCAGGACTATTCACAAGAAAGTAAAAGAAGACCAAACTGAAATCCCCCCTGCCGCTTTGGGCGGCAGGGGGGATTTATGGTCTAATCATTCTAAAAATTCTACACTGTCATCTTCACCAATAGCGAGTTTGATATACGTCATCACGTCATCCTCGTATGTGCTGTACACCCCCAGGTAAGCGGTATCTGGTGCAAGTTCGGTTTTGCAGTATGTTGTGCCGTTAAAGGCAAAATCGGGGCCGCCAGTTAGCACGCCGATGGCGGATTCCGTTTCCACAGTGACACCATTACAGGCGATGAACACCTTGATGAGGTTGTCATCCAATGTGGTTTCCTTGGCGGCGCCGGAAGTGACCTCTTTACAGGTGACAACGGAACCCTCCCCGAAAGAGCAATTGCTTCCCAGGCTGACCATGGCGTGGTAATCGCCTGCGATGGTAAGGCCACCGTTAAAAACACAGTTTTCAAAATAGACATAGTATTAGCTCCATTACGCGTACTGGCAGGGTCAACGGTAACCATTTGATCAAAGGTCATATCATAAACCACGGTTGGTTCTCCGGCTTTCAGCAAATAATCGTACTGCACCTCGGTAGCATCGGAGGAGGGGACGACAACTTGCGAGGTGGAGTTCGAACTCGCGCAGGCGCAAAGTGTCAGCAGCGTGACAGCAAAAAGATAAAAACGGCTTTTTCATAATTGTACATCCTTCCTTTTTCTATTTTGATAGATAGGACAAGGGGGAGTCCTTATTGGTTAAATGCCCTTTTTGTCCGCTGTTCTTGCTGCCGTCGTTTGCCAATTGAAAACTTTCTGTTTCCGTTTCGCATTCCCGAAAAACGCCGGTATCTGTTATCTGCGGGACGGACAGAGAGCGGCGTTTATCGACAAAAGCGGGTTTTGATGATAAGATTTATATAAACCTGAAAACGGAGGGGCAACAGGATGGACAAGCCAAAGCAGATGATCGTTATGCGGCGCGACTTGAAAATGCGAAAAGGGAAAATCGCCGCACAGGCTGGACATGCGTGCGTGACCGCTGTGCTCGCGGCGCTGGAAAAGGAGCGTCGGCTGGGACAGGTGCGCGTGGAAGCCGGCGGTATCCTGCTGGCGCCGGATGGCGGGGCGGCAACTCCGCTGAGCGAGTGGTTTGCAAGAGGCGTGGCCAAGGTATGCGTATATGTCGATTCCGAGGAAGAACTGCTTGAAATCGACCGAAAGGCAAAAGCGGCCGGTCTGCTGTCCGCGCTGATTTGTGACAACGGGCTGACGGAATTTCATGGGCAGCCGACCTATACCTGTCTGGCGCTCGAACCCGCGCTGCCCGAACAGGTCGATCCGATCACAGGGGAGCTGCCGCTGTTTTAACGGGCAAAAGGGAAAAGCAATCGTTTCGGGCAGGGTACGCAAAACCGCAGGTTTTGCGTACCCTGCCTTTTTGTGCATACAAAGAAAACGGAAAAATAAAACGACGGCGGAAATATGCGCGGATTCTTACTTTTATTTTACATGGATTTCGTTGCGGTTGGCAGGGCGCTCCGGTACAATTGCTTAGGCGAGAAAATCAGATGAAAAAGCAGATTGGAAAGGAGCCTTTTTGTGCTGGAACTCAAGCATATCAAAAAGTCCTATGATGGGACGCCCGTGCTCAGGGATATCTCGATTCAGGTAGGGGACGGGGAGATCGTTTCGATCCTGGGACCGTCCGGCTGCGGCAAGACGACGCTGCTCAACCTGATTTTGGGCATCACGGACGCAGACGAGGGGCAGATCCTCTACAATGGCGAGGATCTGACGCATACGGCGATGGAGAAGCGGGGCTTTAACATCGTCTTTCAGGATTACGCGCTGTTCCCGAACCTGAATGTTTATAAGAATATCATTTACGGTCTGAAAAACAGGCCGGGGATCTCCGCACGGGAAGAGGTGGAGGAACTGATCGACCTGCTCGGCCTGCGCGAGCACCTGGATAAGCGCATCGATCAATTGTCGGGCGGCCAGAAACAGCGCGTGGCGCTGGCGCGCACTATGGTGATGAAGCCGCGCATCCTGCTGCTCGACGAACCGCTCTCCGCGCTGGACGGAGTCATCAAGGAGTCGATCAAGGACCGTATCCGCACGATTGCGAAGGAGTACCACCTGACAACCATCATCGTCACACACGATCCGGAGGAAGCGCTCACGCTTTCCGACCGCGTGCTGATTATCGACCAGGGAAGTATTTCGCAGTATGCGCAGCCCGCGGAGATCATCCGCCGGCCGCAGAACGATTTTGTGCGGAAATTCATTTTGAACCAGCTTGAGATCAAGCGGAACAATATCTATGCGCTGTTTGGAGGCGGGGCGGCGCGCGGCAAGGCGGTGTGATTCGGTATGATGCGCAAGAACAGGGAACTGCGGATCGTCTTCCTCGGAATCGTCGTGTTGTTCGTGGTGTTCCTTGCCATACCGGCGCTGCAGCTTCTGCTCAAATCCGTTTGGGGGGCAAACGGGCTGACCGCGGAATTCTACGCCTCGGTATTTTCGCAAAAGGGCTTTGGAGCAGCCCTGCGCAACAGCTTTGTTGTTTCCGCGGCCGCGGCCGCAGCGGCGGTAATGCTGGCGTTTGTGATCGCGTATGCGATTCACTATACGCGCCTGCCGCGTCCGTGCAAACGGATGCTGCAGGCGGCCGCGACGCTGCCCATGTTCCTCCCAACCATCACCTACGGCTTTGCCATCATCTATTCGTTTGGCAAGCAGGGACTGATTACCCAACTGCTCGGCTTCCAATTGTTCAATATCTACGGCTTCGGCGGCCTGATGACCGGCTATGTCATCTATACCATACCCGTCGCGTTCCTGCTGATCCACAATACGATGGGATACATTGATAAAAAAACGCTGACGGTTTCCAGGGTGATGGGGGATGGCGCGCTGTCCACCTTCTGGATCGGCGTCCTCCGGCCGCTGCTGGGGACGCTCGCGGGGGCGTTCATCCAGGCGTTTTTCCTCAGCTTCACGGATTTCGGCATACCGGCGTCGGTCGGCGGCCGGTATGAGGTCGTGGCAACCGTGCTGTATAACCAGATGCTCGGCGGCATACCGGATTTTAACCGCGGCGCGGTCGTCGCCATGATTATGCTGCTTCCCTCGATCGGCAGCATCTGCCTGCTGCAGCTGTTGGAGCGGTTTAATATCCGTTACAGCCGCATTTCGGATGCGGAGCTGCGCAGGAACACGGCGCGCGACGCGGGCTGGGGGGTGTCGGGCGCGGTGATCGCGGCGGCGGTGCTGGCGGTGTTCGCGGTGATTTTTGTTGTGCCGCTGGTGGAGGACTGGCCGTACCGCACGGCGTTCTCGCTCGAGCATGTGCGCGAGGTGCTGTCCGACAGCAACCTGCTCCGTATTTACACGCGTTCCATCTGGACGGCGCTGTTGACCGCGCTGTTCGGGACGCTGCTGGCTTACGGCGCCGCGCTGATTACGGCGCGCAGCTCGCTGTCGGGAGGGTATAAGAAAGCGGTCGAAAGCATCGCGCTTGTGACGAACACCATTCCGGGCATGGTGCTGGGCATCGCGTTCCTGTTTTCCTTCTCAGGCTCGGCGCTGCAGAACACGCTGGCGCTGATGGTCCTGTGCAACATCGTCCACTATTTTTCCACGCCCTATCTGATGATGAAGAACTCGCTCTCCAAAATGAATGCGGGCTGGGAGACGACCGCGATGCTCATGGGGGACAGCTGGATCAAAACCATTCTGCGCGTGGTCACGCCTAACGCGCTGTCCAGCCTGATCGAGGTGTTCAGCTATTACTTTATCAACGGTATGGTCACGATCAGCGCGCTGGTCTTCATCGCGGGCGCGCGCACCATGGTGCTGACGACCGAGATCAAGCAGCTGCAATATGTCAATAAGTTCAACGAAGTGTTCGTTCTGTCGCTGCTGATCCTGTTTACCAACCTGATTGCAAAAGCGCTGTTTTCCTGGCTTGCCAACCGCAGCGCGCAGAAGAAAAAGGCGTGACGCAGCCGGCGTTTCGCCTGCAAACAAACTTTGTATCTATCGCTTACGATAACAGACCGGAAAGGAATTTGATTATGATGAAACTGAGAAAACTGGTGTCGCTGGGCCTTGCCTGCTCGCTGTCCCTGTCCGTTTTGGCGGGCTGCGGCGCGAAAGCTGCGGATGAGCAGGTCATTATCTACTCCAACGCGGACGACGAGGCAATCACCGCCATGTCCAACGCGCTGGACGCCAACGGCTATGAGGGCAGGTACATTTTTGAGACGTTCGGCACCTCCGAGCTGGGCGGCAAGCTGCTTGCCGAGGGAACGAATCTGGAGGCCGATCTGGTGACCATGAGCACCTTTTACCTGCAGAGCGCGCAGGAGCAGAACGGCATGTTCCTGCCGCTGGAATTTGACGTGAACACGCTGGAAGCCGTGCCGGACTACACCGCGCCGATCACCTCGCAGGAGGGGGCGATCATCGTCAATACCGAGGTGCTGGCCGAGGCGGGGCTGGACAAGCCGGCCAGCCTGCAGGACCTTGCCGACCCGAAATACGCGGGACAGGTTGCGGTGACGGATATCCAGTCCTCCTCGACCGCGTGGCTGCTGATACAGGCGCTTGTCTCCGCGTATGGTGAGGACGGCGCCCAGGAGGTGCTGCACGGCATCTATGAAAATGCGGGCGACCATATCGAATCCTCCGGCTCCGCGCCGCTCAAGCTGTGCCGCGCGGGCGAGGTGGCTATCGGCTTCGGCCTGCGCCATCAGGCGGTCGCGGACAAGGCGGACGGACTGCCGATCGATTTTGTCGACCCGACGGAGGGCAACTTCTCCCTAACCGAGTCGGTCGCCGTGCTGGACAAGGGCGACGCGACCAATCCGGAGGCCATGAAGATGGCGCAGTGCATCATTGAGAACGGCCGCGCGGCGCTGCAGCAGACCTATCCCAACCCGCTTTACGAGGGGGAGGGCGCGGATTCCGCCAACAAATCCGCTTACCCCAAAACCTTTGACCAGCCGCTGACCTTTGAACTGTTCTCCGCGCATCAGGCGCTTTCCGAAGCGGCCAAGCCGTAAGACAGGGGGGACCGATTATGACGCAAACCTATAAGCTTCTTACCCCGGGGCCGCTGACGACCACGGACTCGGTCAAGCGGGAAATGCTGGTGGACCGCTGCACCTGGGATGACGACTATAAGGCCGTGACCCAGAAAATACGCCGCCGGCTGTTGGAACTGGCGCAGGTGTCCGAGCAGGAGTATACGGCGGTGCTGATGCAGGGCAGCGGCACGTTCGGCGTGGAAAGCGTGCTGTCCAGCGTAGTCGGCGCGCAGGATAAGCTGCTGATCTGCTCGAACGGCGCTTACGGGGAGCGCCAGGTTCAGATCTGCGAATGGAACCGCATCCCGTATGCGCACTATGCGGAGGCTTACGACAAGGTGCCGGACGCGCGCAAGGTTGCGGACCTGCTGGCGCGGGACCCGTCCATTACGCATGTGGCTATGGTACACAGTGAAACCACGACCGGCATCCTGAACGATATCCAGGCCGTCGGCGCCGCGGTCAAGGCGGCGGGCCGCACATTCATCGTGGACGCGATGAGCTCGTTCGGCGGCGTGGAAATTCCGGTCGCGGACTGGGGCATCGATTTTCTGATTTCGAGCGCGAACAAGTGCATCCAGGGCGTGCCGGGGTTTTCGTTTATCCTCTGCCGGCGCGCCGCCCTGCTGGCCAGCGAGGGCAAGGCGCGCTCGCTGTCGCTCAACCTGCTCGACCAGTGGCGCGGCATGGAGCGGGACGGCAAATGGCGCTACACCTCGCCGACGCATGTTGTGCTGGCGTTTTCCAAAGCGCTGGAGGAACTGGCGGAGGAGGGCGGCATTCCGGCGCGTCACCGTCGCTACGCGGCCAACAACCGCCTGCTGATCGAACGTATGCGGCAGCTCGGTTTTACCACCTACATCGGGCCGGAGCACCAGTCGCCGATCATCACGACGTTTTGCTATCCGGCGGGCGTTTCGTTCCGCTTTCCGGAATTCTATCAGTACATCAAGGCGCGCGGCTATGCGATCTACCCCGGCAAGCTGACCGAGCGGGATACGTTCCGCATCGGCACCATCGGCGAGGTTTACGAGGAGGATATCGAAAAGCTGGCCGCGATTATTTCCGATTTTCTGCGTGAGAGGAAAGGGGAGACTGCATGATACAGGCGGTGATTTTTGACTGGGCGGGTACGACCGTGGACTATGGCTGCTTCGCGCCGGTACAGGCCTTTATCGAGGCGTTCCGTCAGTTCGGCGTTGAGCCGACCATGGAGGAGACGCGCGCCCCCATGGGGCTGCTGAAAAAAGACCATATCCGGACAATGCTGGGGATGGAGCGTATCGCGCGGGCCTGGCGGCAGGCGCACGGCAGGCCGGCCGGAGAGGCTGACGTGGAAGCGATTTACGCACAGTTCGAGCCTGGGCTGCTTTCCATTCTGGAGCAGTTCACCGCACCCAAGCCGCATGCCTGCGAAGCGGCGGCCGCGCTGCGCGATATGGGCGTCAGGATTGGCTCGACGACCGGCTACACGGATGCGATGATGGAGATTGTCGCGCCGTGTGCGGCACGGCAGGGCTACGCGCCCGATCTCTGGCTCAGTCCGGACAGCGTTGGCGGCCTGGGCCGTCCCTATCCGTACATGATCTTTGAGAACATGCGGCGGCTGGGCGTCTCCTCAGTGAAAAATGTGCTCAAGATCGGCGATACGGTGTCCGATATACAGGAGGGCGTCAACGCGGGCGTCTGGACGGCTGGCGTAATCGAAGGCAGCTCGGCGCTCGGCCTGAGCGAGGAGGCGTTTCGCGCGCTTCCACCGGAGGAACGGGAGGCGCGCTGCCGCGAAGCCGCGCGCCGCTTCCGCGAGGCGGGCGCGCATTTCGTGCTGCGCACCCTGGCCGATGCGCCGCGTCTGGCGGCGTTTTTGGGCGGGTGACAGGCCTGCAAAAGAAGCGCGGGACATACAAAAAGGGACGTCTGTAAGACGTCCCTTTTTTGATTGGGGGAATCAGCTTTGGACGGTTTCCGCGGTTTTCTTTTCCCGACGGAAACGCACCATGCCCGTGCGGTCGAGGGCGACCATGAGCACGGGGATGAAAACAAGCTGGAGGATGATGCCGGGGATGGCGGTCAAAAACGCGCCGGACAGGAACAGCTGCCAGGTAAACGGCTCGCCGCCCACGCCGGTGAGCAGCACACGGACAACGCCCCATACGATGCGCCCGCCGATCATCGCCGCGATCAGGGAGCGGTACAGCGATATGACGCACTGCCAGCGGGAGTGATTGTACAGGTAGCCGGCGATGATGCCGTAGGCGGCCAGTTCAAAGGCCATGGCGATGCCGGTTGGGAAGATCGGCGGCATACCGAACATGGCATACCGCAGCAGGGGAAGGACAAAGCCCACCAGGCCGCCGTACTGCCAGCCGCAGAGCAGGCCGCAGAGCAGGACCGGCAGATGCATGGGCAGCAACATGCCGCCGATCTGCGGAATCTGTCCGGTGAAAAACGGAAGGACGATGCCGAGGGCCATGCACAGTGCGGCGAGGACCAGATCGTAAATGCGCTGTTTGGATGTTTTCTGTTTCATAGCGGGGATACTCCTTATCAAAAGTCTGGATATGCGCCTCTTCTGAGGGCGGGGCCTTCATGGCTTTTTTACGGAGCGCGGGGGAGAAAACCGCCTTCGTGGCGGGGTGCGTCAAAGGAAGAACGCGCTCGTGTCGAGCGTCATGTCGCTGCCGGAGGCAACGCGGTACCGCTGGAAATATCGCTCCTCAAAGGGGATCCAGCGTTCCTGAAACGCGGCGTAGTGCGCGCCCTCCCTCGCCTGCAGGCGGCGGGCCTGGGCTTCGGCCGAGCAGGTCAGGAACAGCCGCAGGTCGTAAAAGCCGGACAGCGACGGATGCAGGGAATAGCTCCCCTCCACAATGGTAAGGGAGGCGGGCGCAAGCGTTTCCGGCGCGAGCATTTGTCCGGTCTGGCAGGAATACGGCCGGTAGACGGCGCTGCCGCCGGCGCGGAGCGGGACGAGGACCTCCTCGCGGAACCGCGAGAGATCCATATTCCCAGCCGGCTGCTCCGTCCAATCCGGCGGGCGCTGGTCAAACGGGAGGTAAAAATCATCCATATGTACCACGTGGCAGGGGAACAGCTCCTGCAGAAGCTGCGCGAAGCCGGTTTTGCCGCTGCCGCAGCGGCCATCGACCGCAACGATAGCGGGCCTGCCGCTCTGCGTCAGCCGCTGCACCGACAAAAGGGCGGGGAAGTAGCCCGCGTAGGCGGTGCGAAGCAAGCGGTAATGCGGCCGGTAGGCGGCGCGGAACGCCTCGCTGTGGCGGGGCGGCGGGCAGCCCTGCGCGCGGTAGTCCGCCACCCAGTCCGCCATGCAGGGGACCGGCAGGGAGGAGAGGGCGTCCAGCCGCCGCGCCAGCCCGTCTGCGGAGCCGTGGTGCGCGGCGGCCGTGCGGAGGACCAGATCGGCCAACAGGGGGACCGCCGACGCCGCATCCAACCGGCGCTCCAGATGGAAGCGCGACAGGCCGTTCCCGAGCGGGTCGGGCGCGGGGGCGCAGGCATCCGGCGCAAGCGTCTCCCACTCGCGGAAAAGCGCCTGCCGGACTGCGGTCCGGTCCGAGGCCAGATGCGCCGGCCCGAATTCACTTTGATACGCCAGCTTGCCGAAATCCTGCGGCTGCATCGCGGGGTAGCGCTCTCTATGGAGCTGCAGGATGCTTGCAAACGACAGGCTCATGAGGACAGCTCCCGCACCGCCAGCTCCGCTGCGCGCTGGAGGTATTCGTCAAGCCGGCGGTCCTCCGTCCCCGCGACAAAAATGCCGCAGGTCGAAGAGGGGATCAGGATTTTAGGGGCTTCTGCCCCGGATACTGCGGAAGCCATGGCGGGCGAAACCTCGCCCATGATGCCGTTTGCCAGGATAATGCCGATCGGGCCGAGGATCAGATCCGCGCGGGCGGCATTGTAGATAACGGCGTTTTCGCCGGTCGCTCCTTGCGCCGCCCCGGCCTTGAGCATCGCGTTTGTGGCGAGAACATTGGTGCCGACACAGCGCAGCACGCAGTCCTGCGGCAAAACAGGCGCCAGAAGGCGGATAAGCTGCGCCCCCATGCCGCCGCCCTGTCCGTCCAGAACCAGCACGCGGCGGGACTGTTGTTTTTTCATGGGTCTGCCTCCTCTGATGGGGATTCAATGGCGGCTATGGGACCGGCCTGCCTTCTGGCGCCGGTCCGCAGCCGCCGGATCGCATACGACCGAACCTGCTTCCGGATACAGTATACATTACATTTTATTATATCAGCCGACCAGGGTGGTGCGTCAAGCCCCAATTAGAAAAATATGAGAATCCGCATCAGGCCGGTGCGGTGGAAAGGCCGCGCTTGAGCTCGCTTACAAACACTTCGGCCGCGCGGGTGAACACCTGGTACTTTTTCCACGCCAGGTACATCCAGGACTCGAGCCGCGGCTCGAGCGGGCGGAAACACAGGTTGCGGCTGCCCGACAGGTCCACCAGCTTGTCCAGCGTGAACAGGCAGCCCATGCCCTCCTCCACGGCCAGGACGAGTGTGTTGACCAGATTGCCGGTGGCCACCACCCGCAGCTTTTCATAGCCGTAGCCCAGCCAGCCGGAAAGCCCGTCCTCCCCCTCCAACTGGCGGGAGGCGATGAGCGGGACGCCGGGCAGGTCCTCCGGACGGATGCGCGTCAGCCGCGCCAGCGGATGATCCCTGCGCATCAGAAGCCCCCAGGTATCCGGACTGGGCAGGCGCAGATAGTCGTATTTGCCCATGTCGAACGGCTCGATGAGCGTACCGAAATCGATTAACCCCTGGTCCAGCCGGTCGGTCACGTCGTAGCCGTCCCCGCTGGAAAAATGGAAGCGGATGGCCGGATACCGGCGCTGGATCTGCTGGGCGGTCTGTACGATCAGGCGCATGCCCTCGGTTTCGCCACCGCCGATGTACAGGTCGCCGCTGACGCCTTCGTCCGGCGCGCTGACCTCAGCCTTGGTTTTTTCCATTAGAGAGACGATTTCCTCGGCGCGCTTGCGCAGTAACATCCCCTCCTTGGTCAGCGTGATGCGGCGCTTGCCGCGCAGGAAAAGCTGCTTGCCCAGCTCGCGCTCCAGTTCCATGAGCTGCTTGGACAGGGGCGGCTGGGTCATGTGCAGCGACGCCGCGGCGCCGGAAATGGTCTGCTCCCGCGCGACCGCGAGAAAATATTCCAAAACCCGAATGTCCATGCGATCCCTCCTTCTGTGGGTAGTATAGCATGCCTTATTATATCTTTCAAGAATGATAAAGTATTCTTTATATGTATTTGCTATTTCTTTTTCGGCGGTTTATACTCAAGTCAGGGAAAGGGAGCGAGGTCATGAAGGAGCAGGAACTTCGGCGGCGCGTAAGGCAGAACCTGCTGGACGCGGGCTGCGGGGAAGCGCTCGCCCGGGAATTCTGGCGGCTGTTCGAGTGCGGAAAGCACGGCGAAGGGCTGGCGCTGCTGGCCGGACACCGGCGCCTTCTGCTCGAGCGCTGCCATGCGGAACAGCGGAGAATCGACTGTTTGGATTACCTGATTTACCAGCTTGAGCATAGCGAGACATTCCGCGCAGAAAGGGAGTAACCGATGCACGAGACAAAAATCGAAGAACAGGCGAAGCGGGCGGGCCTGCCCGTCTACCAGTACATGCGCATCGCGTCCCAGCGCGCCATGAAGCTGAGCGCCGAGCTCAACTTCTCCTACCACGAGCCGGAGGAGGTCGCGCGGCTGTTCTCCGAGCTCACCGGCAAGCCGGTGGGCGAGGGCTTCTGCCTGTTCCCGCCCTTTTACACCGACTACGGCCAGAACATCACCATCGGTAAGGACGTGTTCATCAACACGAGCTGCCACTTCCAGGACCAGGGCGGCATCACCATCGGGGACGGGGCGCTCATCGGCCACAACGTGGTGCTGGCCACGCTCAACCACAACGAGGACCCCGCCCGCCGCGACGAGCTCATCCCCCAGCCCATCACCATCGGCAAGCGGGTGTGGATTGGCGCGAACGCGACCATTACCCCGGGCGTGACCATCGGGGACGGGGCCATCGTGGCCGCCGGGGCGGTGGTCACGCGCGACGTACCCGCCGGGATGGTGGTGGGCGGCGTGCCCGCCCGCATCCTGCGGCCCATCCGTAAGGAGGAAACGCCATGAAAAAACGCCGGCTGCTGCTGACCGCCTGCCTGGCCTGCGGCCTGACTCTGAGCGCCTGCGCGGGGATGTCCCGCGAGCAGATGGAGGACTGGATGGAAGGGATGGATGGGTCCCAGACCCCTGCTGCGGCCGAGAGCGGCCGGTTTAATTTCGACACCCGCCGCGTCACCCTGAACAGCGGCTATGAAATGCCCATCTACGGCCTGGGTACATACAGCCTGCACGGCGAGGAATGTACGGGTGCGGTCACGGCGGCGCTGGAAAACGGCGTGCGGCTGTTCGACACCGCCCACGCCTACGGCAACGAGGTGGAAATCGGGCAGGCCATCCGCGCTTCCGGCGTGCCGCGCGAGGAGATCTTTGTCATCACCAAGCTCTACCCCGACCAGTTTGCCGACCCCGAAGCCGCCATCGATGAGGCGCTGGAAAAGCTCGATTTGGGCTACATCGACATGATGCTGCTCCACCACCCGGGCGACGGGGACGCGGAAGCGTACCGCGCGATGGAGCGGTACGCCGCGGAGGGCAAGATACGCTCGCTCGGCCTGTCCAACTGGTATATCGAGGAGCTCGAGGACTTCCTGCCGCAAATCAGTGTGCCGCCCGCGCTGGTGCAGAACGAAATCCACCCCTATTACCAGGAGAACGACGTCATCCCCTATATCCAGGCGCTGGGCGTCGTGGTGCAGGGCTGGTACCCGCTGGGCGGGCGCGGCCATACGGCCGAGCTGCTGGGCGATCCGGTCATCTCGCAGATTGCGGCCGCGCATGGCAAGTCCTCCGCCCAGGTCATTTTGCGCTGGAACCTGCAAAAGGGCGTGGTGGTCATCCCGGGCTCGAGCAACCCCGACCACATCCGGGAGAACACCGAGCTGTTTGACTTTGCGCTGACCGACGAGGAGATGGCGCAGATCAACGCCCTGGACCGCAACGAAAAACACGACTGGTACTAAGGCAACGCCGCACCATTGCATCTTCGATGCTTTGCGGAAATTTTAGGCCATAACGAAAGGATGAATACCCCCATGGAAAAACTGCATCTGACACAGGAATGGGACAAGACCTTCCCGCAGAGCGCGGCTGTCGCGCACAGCAAGGTCACCTTCTGCAACCGCTACGGCATCACGCTCGCGGCCGACGTATACGTCCCCAAGGACGGGCAGGGCAAGCGGGCGGCGATCGCGGTGTGCGGGCCGTTCGGCGCGGTCAAGGAGCAGGCCGCGGGCCTGTACGCCCAGACCATGGCCGAGCGCGGCTTTGTGACGCTGGCCTTTGACCCCTCGTTCACCGGCGAGAGCGGCGGCGCGCCCCGCTACATGGCCTCGCCGGACATCAACACCGAGGACTTCCAGGCCGCGGTCGATTACCTCTCCCTGCGGGAGGATGTGGACGCGGATAAGATTGGCCTGATCGGCATCTGCGGCTGGGGCGGGCTGGCCATAAACGCGGCCGCGCTGGACACCCGCGTGCGGGCTACCGTGGCTGCGACCATGTACGACATGGCCCGCGTGAACGCCAAGGGATATTTTGACGCCGAGGACTCGGCCGACGCGCGCTACGCCAGAAAGCAGGCCCTCAACGCCCAGCGGCTCGAGGACTGCAAAAACGGCGCTTATGCGCTCGGCGGCGGCGTGGTTGACCCGCTGCCCGAGGACGCGCCCTTCTTTGTCAAGGACTACTACGACTACTACAAAACGCCGCGCGGCTACCATCCCCGCTCGCTCAACTCCAACGGGGGCTGGAACGTGACCGGCTGCATGTCGTTCTTAAACCAGCCGATTTTGCAGTACAGCCGCGAGATACGCAGCGCGGTGCTGCTGGTACACGGCGAAAAGGCGCATTCCTGCTATTTCAGTCGGGATGCCTATGCCGCCATGGTCGAGGGCAGCCCCTACGCGGACAACAAGGAGCTGCTGCTCCTGCCCGATACCGTCCACACCGACCTGTACGACGGCGGCGGCAAGAACGCCATCCCGTTCGACAAGCTGACGGAATTTTTCCGGACGTACCTGGGATAAATACCGGCGCCGCGGAGAGCGGGGCGGGACAGGCAAAAAAGGGCGTGCCGCCAGGCGGCACGCCCTTTCCGGCTTCGCGGGGGGATGTCCTATTGCGTTTGACCGCGTGCCGCGGTATGATAAGGGCAGGAGGGAAAGCGATGGATATTCGGGTTTTGCAGTATTTCCTGGTGGTGGCAAGGGAGGAGAATATCACGCGTGCGGCAGGGCTGCTCCATATAACGCAGCCGACGCTGTCCCGTCAGTTGATGCAGCTGGAGGAGGAACTGGGGACAAAGCTGCTGGTGCGGAGCAACCACAATGTAACGCTGACGGAGGAAGGGTTCCTGTTCCGGCGGCGGGCGCAGGAGCTGGTGGAGCTGGCGGCGCGCGCCAAATCCGAACTGGCCGGCGGCGGAGAGGTGCTGGCGGGGCGTATTGCGATCGGCTGCGGGGAGACCCGCGCGGTCAAAGAACTGGCCGAGCGCATCGCGGCGTTCCAGCGGCGGCATCCGCTGGTCAAGTTTGAGCTATACAGCGGCAGCAACGAGGATATTCAGGAGCGGATGGAGCGGGGAACACTGGATATGGGGCTGTTTTTGGAGCCGTTCCATGCCGCGCGCTATGCGTACATCCGCATGCAGACAAAGGAACAGTGGGGCGTTCTGCTCCACAGGGAGCATCCGCTGGCGGGAGCGCGCTGCATCCGGCCGGGCGATCTGGTTGGAACACGGGTCGTGACCGTACACATCGATACGCCGGTTCATGCGACCCTGGCGGAATGGTCGGGAGAATATGCGAAGGAAATGGATTTCTGCGCCAATTATAATGTGCTGCATAACGGAGTGGTTCTGGCGCGGGAGCAAAAAGGAGTGGTCATCTGCCTTAAGCCGGACTGCCAGTATGCAGATATGGAGTACCTGCCGTTCGAGCCGCCGCTGGAATTCGGCTCCGTGCTGGCCTGGAAGGATGGTATGGCCAAGGCGCGGGCGGTTCGCGCCTTTTTACAGTTTGTCAGACCGGCATAAAACAGAAATGCGCAGAATGAATCACGAGCTATGAAACACAGGTATTTTACATTTCGGAAAACGCGGCTTATACTATTGATGTACGGAGCGGCGCAGCCGTCTCCGGAGAAACAGAAAAACCCATCCGCGCAGGCGCGGTATGGGCGGGAAACCATGCAGGGAGGCATACAAAATGGATTTTTTTGAAACGGTCAAAAAACGGTATTCATGCAAAAAATTTGACGGACGGGCGGTGGAAAAGGACCGGTTGGAAGCGATTTTTGCGGCCGGCCGGCTGGCTCCTACAGCCAAAAACCTGCAGGAGCAGCATGTCTATGTTGTGCAGTCCGAGAGTGGGCTCGCCAAGCTCGATCAGGCGACGCCCTGCCGCTATGGCGCTGCCACCGTTCTGGTGGTTGCGTATGATAGGAACAATGTGTTTACCTACCCGGGCGGCAAACGGGATTCGGGCGCCGAGGACGCCGCGATTGTGGCGACGCACATGATGCTGGCCGCGGCGGCGGTCGGAGTCGATAGCTGCTGGATCAACTTTTTCGATCCGGACGTCATGGCGAAAACGCTGGGCCTGCCCGAGACGGAAGAGGTGCTGATGCTGTTGGATTTGGGCTATGCCGCGGAGGGCGCGGGGCCGCTGCCGACACATGAGCAGAGAAAGGACCTTTCGGAAACGGTCAGCTATTTGTGAGCGGGGATAGGGACGCTGTTCAAGCGGCTGTCTCCAAGGCTCAGACGGCCGCGTCCAGAACCGCACCGATATCCTTCTGGAAGCAGAGCGACCGGCGCTGGATCGTCCGAGGGGCAAAGGCTTCCCGATCATTGACGCAGATATAGGTGGCGTTGGGATTCTGCTCGGTCAGACGCCAGAAAGGGTATTTGATGATGGACGGCGTATTGCCGCCTACGCCTAATTCCAGATACACCACCCGCAGCCCCTCGTGCCGCCGCAGAAAGCGTTCATATCGCGCGGCGGCGGCATACCAGCCGCCGTCCTGCACAAAGGTCTGATCGCAGCGCAGGTTCATGGACATGGGCCGTCCGCACACCGGACAGCGGGGGAGCAGCTCCGCCGGCACACGCATATCCTTTTGTTCGGCGGCCATGCGGCGGACGGTTTCTTCATTGTCCCAGGTCTTTTGGCAGCAGGGCTTTGAACACTGCCACAGGCCGTAGTCCCCCTGGGTATAGAACAGCCGCTCTTTATCAAATCCGGCAAGCTGGAACTGATGGTCCACGTTGGTGGTCAGCACAAAGTAGTCCTTGCCGCGCACCAGCCGCAGCAGCGCGTTATAGACCGGTTTCGGAGCTTTTTCGTAGCGGTTGATCATGATGTGGCGGCTCCACCAGGCCCAATATTCCTCCGGCGTTCCGAAAGGATAGAAGCCGCCGGCATACATATCGCGGATGCCGTACTTCCGGATGAAATCCCCGAAGTGCTTCTCAAAGCGATGGCCGGAGTAGGTCAGGCCCGCGGCGGCGGACAGGCCGGCGCCCGCGCCGATGAGCACCGCGTCCGCCTGTTCGAGCGCCCGCCGTATCCGCGCAAGCGGTTCAGAGCAGGCTGCGGTAGAGGTCTGCGTCAATATCCTTGAAAACATTGAAAATCACCTTTCTGATGGAAGTGGGTGTTTGCAGAAATGCTTTGACCGTGCGGACTGCGATAGCCGCCGCCTCCTGATGGGGGAAGCGGAACTCTCCCGTGGAGATGCAGCAGAACGCCACGCTTTCCAGGGACTGTGCCGCCGCCAGCTCCAGACAGGAGCGGTAGCAGGCGGCCAGCAGCTCCCGATCGCGTCGGGTCACACGGCCCTGTATGATGGGGCCGACGGTGTGCAGCACATATCGGGCGGGCAGGTTGTAGGCTTTGGTCAGCTTGGCCCGCCCGGCGGGCTCCGGATGGCCCTGCCGCTCCATCAGCCGGTGGCACTCGTCTCGGAGCTGAAGGCCCGCCGCCGAGTGGATGGCGTTATCGATGCACCCGTGGCAGGGGACAAAGCAACCCAGCAGACCGCTGTTGTCCGCGTCTACAATGGCGTCTGCGTTCAGGCGGGTGATATCCCCCTGCCATAGAACCAGACGGGGATCGGCCGCGGCAGCCGGAAGGGCGGCGACGTCCACCACACCCTTTTCCTCCCGCTCCGCGGAGAGCAAGGCGTCCTGCACGGCCAGGAAGCCGGTATCCAGCGGCAGCGGCGGGCGCACATTCATCAGGCTGCGGAGCAGCCTTCGCTGCGACTGTGCATCGCGGGGGAATGCGTCTGCCTGCTCCCGATAGACGGGCATCTCCCTGAGCAGCGCTTCGATCAGATATTGGATTTGTGCGAAACGGTCCATAAAGGCTCCTCCTTATCCGAAAGGTCGGTTATCGCACCGCGTACGGCCTGTGTCTGCAAAAGGCCTACCCGCCGCGCCGCTCCACCGCCCCTGCCGGACAGATGCGGTAGCAGTTGCCGCAATGGAGACAGTGCGCGGGGTCGATGCTGCGGGGAACCGAAGCGCTGATACAGCCCGCCGGACATACGCTGCGGCACCCCTGACAGCCGATACACTTATCCGGATCGATGCGGTATCCGCTTTCCCGTGCGGTCCCGCCGCCAAAGGAAAAGCACTGGCGGTAGGGAGGCAGCTGTCCCAGGTCAAAATACTCCCCCTCGCCTTTGTAAATCTGAAAGACCTCCAGCGCGTCACGGCTCTTTTCCGTGGGATAGATTTTGGCCATATAAGGGTTTTTCTCAAAAATCTCCGCCAGACGTTGCTTTCCAATGCTGCGCACCGCGCCCCGCAGGGAGATCGCCAGGGTGGAAAGCGTATCGCGGCCTTTCATGCCGGTGAGCGCTACAAAAGGCTTTGCCGTCAGGCGGGCGTAAAAGGCTTTGCCCCTGGCGGTCAGGAAATAAAGACCCGCGGCATCCGCCAGCATCAGGTCGATCACACAGGTCTGGGGCAGGCCGTGCGCATCCAGGGTGGCGAACACGGTGGAATGGATGTCCGCCTGAAGGGTTGTCAAAATCTCTTGCGTTGTCATTGCGCGGCCTCCTTGTGAAAACGAAAGGGCGGTTGCGGAAAACGGACGCGCGGCCCAGGCCGCCGGCGCTTGTGCGGGGCGGCTTGGGCCGGCTTCCGATGGCTGTCCGCAGGCTTACAGGTCATATTCCCGCGGCGGGTTGCCGGAAAAATCAGCGATCACCGCGTGCGCGCCGGCCAGATAGAACACCTCGAAAATGGGGTTGTCAGCGGTCTGGTACTGGCTCTTGACGATGGGGTTCTGGAGACACATCTCCTTAACGGGCAGGCTGTCCTCAAAGACCGCTTTGCCGTTCAGGCGGATCCAGGCGTAGGTGGGGCTGGAGACGCTGACCTCCACACAGGGATTGGCCTGCATATCCTTGTAGACCTCTTTCTGATTGTTGGTGCAGAACCACAGCCTGCCGTCCATCTCCCCGGCGAACATAAAGGGGCGGCACTTGGCCTTCCCGTCCCGTCCGACGGTGGCCAGATATTGCACCGGATTCTCGTTCAGGAATGTTACAACTTCGTTCATTTTTTTGACCTCCAAACTGTTTTCTGTGGGAACGGGTTGCTTTTTGCTTCCGTTGCTTTTATAATACTTCCATACGGCTCTGCTGTAAAGTAAGCACAATATTGTGCTATAGTTACCATTTGGATACTAAGGGAGGAATATGAATGGAAGCCGAGAAGCCGGTGAACCGGAGACCCGAAAGGGAACTGCCGGCCTGCCCTGTGGAAACGACGCTTACCCTCATCAGCGATAAATGGAAGGTGTTGATTCTCCGCGACCTGATGCCGGGGACAAAACGGTTTGGAGAGCTGAAAAGGTCCATCGGCCATGTAACGCAGAAGGTCCTTACCGCGCAGCTTCGGGAGATGGAAGCGACCGGCCTGCTGACCCGCAGGGTTTTTGCGGAGGTGCCGCCCCATGTGGAGTATACGCTGACCGATCTGGGCTACAGCCTCAAGCCGGTTCTGGATGCCATGTGGAACTGGGGCGAGGCATACAAGGCGAAAAACGCACAATAAAAAGCAGGCCGGGGATGGTTGTCCCCGACCTGCTTTTTTACTGCGGGAAAGACGCTTCCGCTGCTGAGGCGCCGAAAATGCGGTCATAGAAATAGGTTTTGAAGTCCTCGATGTCCATGCCCTGATACTGCTCGTAAAGCTTGCGGCACACACGGTCCGTAGGATAGTTGAGCTGGTCCCTGCCGTCGTTCACCGCGGTCCATACGGTCTCCGCGGCCTGTTCCGGCCCCGGGAATGCGGCGTTGCCGTCAAGCAGGTAGGCGCGCTGCCTGGCCGCTGCTTCCTCATAGCCATCCAGAATGTTGACAGGGGTTTGGAAATGGGTGCTGGTGCCGCCGGGAATCATCGCCGCCACCTTGACGCCAAAGGGCTTCAGTTCATAGTACAGGGATTCCACCATGCCCTGCTGGGCGCGCTTGGCCGCGCCATAGGCGCCGTCGCGGGGGAGGGCGATGATGCCGGCCAGCGAGGTAGTGGTCAGGATTGCACCGCCCTTGCGCGCTTTGAAGTGGGGGATAAACTGCTGTGTCACCAGCATGGTGCCGAGCACGTCGGTCTCGAAGAGCTTGCGGATCTCATGCTCGGGCAGCTTTTCGAAAGGTCCCATTATGCCGTAACCGGCGTTGTTGAACAGTACGTCCACATCATAGGCGTCCAGAGCTTTCCGGCTGGTTTCACGAATTTGTTTCGGATTCGTCAGGTCCAGCGGCAGGACGACCACATGGGGCAGGGCGGACAGGCTGCCGGCCTTTTGCGGATTGCGCATGGTGGCGATGACACGCCAGCCGTGTTCCGCGAAATATCGGGTGGTTTCACGGCCGATGCCGGAGGATGCGCCCGTGATAAAAATGGTTTTCATAATCATTCCGCTCCTTTGCGGTTGGAATAGGCAGATTGCTTTTTCGCCGCGGCTGTTCTGGCATTGGCCATTGCCTCTGTGCTTATTATATGATAGGATAGGTTATAAGTAAATTTCATTTTTTATAATATGGAGATAATCAAATGATGATGAATCGGGGCCTCGAGGTATTTCTCAGGGTGGCGGAGTGCGGAAGCGTCACACGGGCCGCCAAAACGCTGTATATCACGCAGCCGGCCGTGAGCAACGCCATTGCGAAATTGGAGGCGGAGCTGCAGGTCAAGCTGTTTTTTCGGGATAAACGAAACGGGCTGCTCCTGACCGATGCGGGGCGGAGGATTTTGCTGCTGGCCAAGCAGATGGAAGATTTGGACAACCGCATCGCGCAGACCGCCTATCGGGAAAATCATTTTGTAGAGGGGCGCCTGCGGATCGCCGCCCTGACCTCCCTTGTTTCGACCATTCTGTCCAAAGCCCTGAAAGCATATCGGACTGCCTTCCCGGGCGTGCGCGTCGAGCTCAGGGAAGGAAGCCCGAACGATATTTTTCGCATGGTGGAGGAGCATGACGTGGATTTCGCGGTGTCCTGCTCGCCTTTTGGAAAGTTCGACTCCATTCCGCTGCGCCGCGACCGCATGGCCGCTCTGCTGCCCGGGGAATCCCCCTCGGTTTCGGAGATCGACCTGAACGACCCGCCCGACCTGCTGATTATCAACAAACCGGCCTATGAAACAATTTTGGACCATATTCGCCAGCCGCTGCCCGCGACGCGGTTCCTTCAGGTGCAGACTGCGGAAACCGCGATCAATATGGTGCGGGACGGTATTGGAATCGGCATCCTGTCCGAATATACGATGGAAACGCTGGCGGCAGGGCATGCGAAATATCCGGTTAAGCCGGAAATTACTTTTGAGATTGGCCTGTTCGCCAACGACTTGAACGACCTCACGCCCGCCGCAGCGCAATTTGTTCAGATCATCACGCATGAACAGTCCGCTGGATAAGCGGAAAAACAGCGGCGCGCAAACCGGAAAGAGCGGCCGATGGGGGTACGACCGGAGGAAAACAGCAAAATGAACAAAGCGCCAAGGCCGTATAGCCTTGGCGCTTTCCCTGCGGTTTTGCCAAATGATTTATGGGTGCATATACTCTCCCAAGTGCTGGAAGCGTACCGTGCGGGGCGGTCATCCTTGCGAGGTGCCTTGCCGCTCCACCTTATAGCGCAGCCATACGGCGCTGCTGGGGAGAGGTTTGGCTTCCAACAGTGTGAAGCCTGCGGCGGTGTCGTCGCTGATGCCCGGCTTTTCCATGAACAGGGTTTGGGTGCTGGCGGAACCATCGGCGCAGGGCGCAATGACCACGCTCACCTCATCGCACAGACCGGCCTGGATAAACGACCAGTTGAGCACCGCGCCGCCGCCCAGCATCAGTGTTTCTATATGGAACAGCGCGCGCAGCTTTTGCAGAGCCAGGGCCGCGTCAAGCGTTTCCTCTCCGGCGATAATGTAAGAAATCCCCAGCCTGCGCAGGAAGGACTTGTAGGCGTTGGATGCCCGTCCGGTCAACACCTCGATCACATGGGCAGTGGTCGTCTCGTAGTGCAGCACGGCGTCCTTCCAGCCCAGGCGGCCGGCGGGATCGATGGACACATAGTACATGCCGAAGTCCGGCTGGGCCGCGAAGTCTCCGTCCGGCACGGGGGGCGCGTTCTCCTCCAGCGCGGGCTTTTCGTAAAAAGTGAAGTTGTCGTCGGTGGTCACCCGTCCGGAAAGCCAGCCCTGGTGCCGGTAATAGGGATTCTCGCCAAAGGCGATGCGGTAAAAGGCTTCGCCAGCTTCTGCGGCGGCAGGGTGGTCCATGTAATTGCCCATGATTTTCCCATCCAGAGAGGTCATCATGTGGCAGAAAATATACGGCCTTGTCACGCGGAGATGCTCCTTTCCAATCATGATTATTTCACCCGCGACATGAACCATTCCACCGTCTCCGGATCATAGTGGGAGAAGAAAGAACTCTCAGCGGTGTCCAGGGCGGCGATAGCGGCCATGTTGTCCTCGTTCAGGGTAAAGTCAAATACATTAAAGTTTTCCTCCATCCGCTCGACGTGGACAGACTTGGGAATGACCACCACACCGCTTTGGAGCAGGAAGCGCAGCGCGGTCTGGGCTACGGTTTTGCCGTATTTGGCGCCGATCTCAGTCAGGACGGGGTTGGTGAACATCTGGTTCCGGCCCTCGGCAAAGGGACCCCAGGATTCGATCTGGGTATGATGCTTTGCCAGTATCGCGCGGGCAACCTTCTGCTGCTGGAACACATGGGTCTCCACCTGATTGACCGCGGGTGTTACCTCGGCAAAGGCGGCAAGGTCGATAAAGCGGTCGGGGTAGAAATTGCTCACGCCGATCGCGCGGACCTTGCCGGCGCGGTAGGCCTTTTCCATCGCCCGATAGGTGCCGTAGTAATCCCCAAAGGGCTGGTGGATGAGCAGCAGGTCCACATAATCGGTTTGAAGGGCTTGCAGGGAGGCGTCGATGGAAGCCGCCGCCTTTTCCTCGCCGGCGTTGGCGATCCATACCTTGGTGGTGAGGAACAGCTCGTCACGGCTGACGCCGCTCTTGCGCCAGGCGTCGCCCACGCCCTGCTCGTTGCCGTAGGCCTGGGCGGTGTCGATGGAGCGGTAGCCCACGCGGATGGCGTCGGCCACGCACCGTTCGGTTTCAGCCGCGGCCACCTGATATACGCCGTAGCCCAGCTGGGGCATCCTGACCCCGTTGTTCAGTGTTACATAATCCATGATGCTTCCTCCTGTTTTAATCGATGTAATTATGGTTTGAGCGGTCCGTAAAAATACGAGGCGGTCGCGCCGCCGTCCACCAGAAAGTCCGCGCCGGTGATGAAGGCGCCGCGGCTGCCCATGAGCAGCTCGGCCACGCCTGCCACCTCGTCCGGCGTACCGGGACGGCCTGCCGGACAATTGGCGAACATGTTTTTATAAAAATCCCCGCGCGGGCCATTGAATTCGTCGAGCGCCAGAGGCGTGACGATGATGCCGGGGGAGATGGAGTTGAGCCGCGCACCGCGCGTTCCCCACTTGACCGCCTCCGCCATGACCCGCTTGACGTTGCACCGCTTGGCAAGCTGGTAGGCGTGGAGTGTGTCGCGGATGCGTTCCGGCTGGAGCAGGGGGAGGGAGAGCAATTGCTCTGTGGGAGTGGTGGCCAATTGCTCGTCCTCCTCCGGCGTCAGGGCGGGCATGCGGTGGCCCGATTGACTGGAAATGGTCACGCCCGCGCCGCCGGAGGCGATGATTTTGCCCGCCTCTTCCAGCAGCACCGCGGTACCGTACAGGTCCACCTGTAAAATGGTTTCTACCGAAGCCTGGCTGGGGGAAACGCCGGCGGCGTTAATCAGACCGGAGATAGGGCCGCGCGCCTGCGCGGCCTCCAAAAAGGACAGGATGGAGTCCCGACTGGACAGATCCAGTTCTGCGGCCGCGCAATCAAACCCCGCTTGGTTCATGGTTCGGGCGACCGCCTGGGCATGCGCGACAGCTTTGTCCCCAATGACGACCGTTTTCCCGTAGCCTATCCGGCGGGCGATGGCCATGCCGATCTGCCCCGCGCCGGAGAGGAGCAGCACTTCTTTCATAACCACACCGCCTGTTCCTCCTGCAAAAGCCAATCTCGAACCGCCGCTTCCGCCTGTCCCACGCGGCCGCCGACGACCGCCAGCCCAGGCTTGACTATCGCGCCCGAACACAGGCGGCGGATGTCCGCCTCGCTGCGGCCCAGGCCACTGCCCTCGTGGGTGCAGAAGGGATAAATGGTTTTGCCGGTAAAGTCCAGCCCTTCCAAAAAGGTGAACACCGGCATGGGCATGGTACCCCAGTAGTTCGGATAGCCAAGGAAAACAGTATCATAGTCCGCAAAACCTTCCGGCCACGCCTGTAATGCCGGACGGGCGTTCCGGCGCTGGTCGGTCTGCGCCTGGTCGATGCAGGTGTTGTAGTCCCTGGCGTAGGGCTGCACGGGCTGGAGCGCAAACAGTGTCCCGCCTGTCAACCGTGCGAGGATACCTGCGATTACCTCGGTGTTGCCTACGGTCAGGTTTCTCAACGCCCCGCCCACATAGTTCTCATCCCGACGGGAGAAATATGCGATCAGAATTTTCAATATACGCACCTCCGTTCTGCTTCTATTGTACCAGCGGCAGCCTTGACGGGGAATCTCCAATGTGTTAGCATGGTATTAACCTATTGTTGATACATAAGGAGGAGCTATGCTCAACCCATTGCTTACCACCTTCCTGACGGTGGCGGACTGCGGCAGCTTTACCAGTGCCTCCAAACGGCTGTTTATTTCAGCCACGGCGGTGATGAAGCAGATGGACGCGCTGGAAGCGCATTTGGATCTGCGGCTGCTCGAACGCACCCCGCACGGCGTGCGCCTTACTGCGGCGGGGGAAATGATTGCACGGGATGCGCGGTTTTTACAGGACTATGCAAAACGGTCGGTGGACAGCGCACGGGCCGTAACAGCCGACGCGGAAACCACTTTCTGTGTGGGAACCTCGCTACTCAACCCTGCCAAACCGTTCATGGACCTGTGGTATCAGGTCAATCGGGCGTTCCCCGGCTACAAGCTCCATCTGGTCCCTTTTGAGGACGACCATCAGGGCATTCTGGCCGAAATTGGCAGACTGGGAGAGAAGTTCGACTTCCTCGTGGGGGTGTGCGACTCCCGCGCGTGGCTGGACCAATGCGGCTTTCTGACGCTGGGTACCTATAAATGCATGGTGGCGGTGCGGCGGGAGCATCCTTTGGCCGCAAAGAAGCGGCTGACGCTTTCCGACCTGCATGGGCAGACCTTGATGATGGTGAAGGCGGGGGATTCAGGCCTTAACGACAGGCTGCGCGCGGAGCTGCGAAAAAACCATCCGCAGATCCAGGTGGAGGACACCCCGCGGTTTTACGATATTTCCGTGTTTAACCGCTGCGCGGAAACCGGACATGCACTGCTCACACTGGAATGCTGGCAGGATGTCCACCCGGGGCTGGTCTCGCTTCCGGTGGAATGGGAGTACGCTGTTCCATACGGCCTGCTTTATTCCGCGTCGCCCTGTCCGGATGTGGAGCGGTTTGTACGGACAGCGGAACGCGCGGCCGGCCGGATTCGGACGGAGAAAAAACAGCATACCCCATGAGGTGAAGTGAAATGGAACTGGGACTGACCTTTCCTCTGCAGCGATTCCTGAAAATAAAAGCGCCGGACTACGGCACACAGCCGGACCGGCGCTTTTGCTGGGACCTGCATGTGATAGATCTGCGGGGCAGGAAATGCCTGCTCGCGGTCCATTGTCACAGCCGTTATGCATTTGTGCGCTATGATGTGACGCCCTTTCAGTGGGCGAATATCCCCGCACTGTTCCGCATCGGGCTGACGGACAGCCTCACGGCTACCGGTTTTCCGGCAGCGCGGATTGAGGAGTATCTCGGACAGGCGGGGGAGCCGCATGTCACCCGCACCCATGGTCGGCGGGAAGTGGCGTTTCTCAATCGGGCGTGGGAGGATGTGCTGGCGCTTGATCTGTGCCTGGATACCAGCCGCCAGGCGCAGCCCTTGCTGGATTATTCTGTGAACGTCCGTCCGAGCCGGTGCGTGGGATTCGAGGGATTGGGGATGGGACTGAAGCGGATCGCGTGGACATTGGGGACTGAGACTGCCGCGGCGTTGTAAAAGCGTGTTCTTTGTATTATCCAACGGAAGCGGTATAATGAAAAGGCAGAGGATGTTTGATAAGGATGGTAGCAGCCAATGAAACGGATATTGTTTGTAGAAGACGACCCGAGCCTGATCAGCGGCCTGTCGTTTGCGCTGAAAAAGCAGGGCTATGAAATCGATATTGCGCGAACCGGCATGGAGGCAGGACAGCTTTGGCAGAACGGAACCTATGCTCTGGTCATTCTGGACGTGTCGCTTCCGGACGGCTCTGGCTATGACCTGTGCAGAAAAATACGGGAAACGTCCAGGGTGCCGATCATGTTCCTGACAGCGGCGGATGAAGAAACCGATATCATCATGGGACTGGATATGGGCGGCGACGATTATATCACCAAGCCCTTCAAGCTGGCGGTATTCCTGTCAAGGGTAAACGCGCTTTTGCGCCGGAGTGAGGATTTCAACCGGACCGGACCGGAGCTAAGCTCGAACGGCATTCGGGTGCAGCGGATGAAGTGCGAGGTGTATAAAAACGGGACACGGGTTGAACTGACAGCCGGCGAATACAAGCTGCTGTGCCTGTTCATGGAAAATCCGGATATGGTTCTTTCACCGGAGCAGATTTTGGGCAGGCTGTGGGATTGCGAGGAAAATTATATCGACAGCAGCACATTGACTGTCTACATCCGCCGGCTGCGCACGAAAATCGAAGACAATCCGGCCGCGCCGCAGAATGATGAAATTCGTATCGCATGGCGGAAATTTGCGCCGGTTGTCCAGATCGTCGTGCGCGATAACGGTGGCGGCATCCATCCGGAAGATCTGCCGCATATTTTCGAGCGGTTTTACCGCAGCCGTTTTTCGGAGGATACGCAGGGGATCGGGCTGGGGCTGGCGCTTACCAAGGCGGTTGTGGAAGCGCATAACGGAACGATCGAGGCGAACAGCGAGCTGGGCGCCGGCACGGCCTTTACCATGAATTTTCTCATTCCTACAAAATTGTAGGCTGTGTGTCGTCTTGCGGTAGGACGCGCGTGGTACTCTTTCTATACGAAACCAGAAAGAGGTGTGAGACCGAATGGATTTATTAGAGGTGCAGCATGTAAACAAAACCTATGGGAGCGGCGAAGCCGCCGTACACGCGCTGAAAAGTGCGTCCTTCTCGGTTCCCAAAGGGGAATTTGTCGCCGTGGTCGGGGAATCCGGCTCGGGCAAAAGCACGCTGCTCAATCTGATCGGCGCGCTGGATACGCCGACCTCCGGCAAGGTGTATATTGACGGCAAGGACATCTTCTCGCTGAAAGAGCGCAGCCTGACGATCTTCCGCCGCAGGAATATTGGCTTTATCTTCCAGAACTTTAATCTACACCCTGTATATTCGTGGCGTTCCAAAATGCCGGAAAAAGATTTATAATCCCACCGATAGAGGTTATCCGGCATGGGCTACCCGTCCCGTTTTGCGTAGTACGCTTTGACGGTCAAAACCTTTCCGGCGGTCAATGCCTTGGCAATCTGCATCGGCCCTTTTCCCGCAACGCACAAATCGAAAATCCACTTGACTACTTCGGCGGCTTCCTCGTCCACAATCCACTTTTTCTTATCGTTGGGGTCTTTCACATAGCCATAGGACGGGTTGCTGCAAAGATGTTCCACGGCGTTGTCCTTTGCACGCATAATCGCACGGATTTTTTTGCTGGTATCGCGGGCATAGAAATCGTTGAGCAAATTGCGAAAAGGGGTAAAATCGTTGTCGCCTTTGTCGCTGTTCACACCGCCGTTGATGGCGATATACAGTATATCGCGCTCAGCGAAGAAACTCTCGGTGTAGTAGCCAACTTTTAGATAATCCCGCCCCATGCGGGATATATCCTTGACAATAACCGTTTTGACCTTTCCCGCTTCCGCAAAGCGCATCCTCTGCATCCTCTTGGGACAGGCGGGCATATAATACGGTAGTGTTGTCGGGATAAATTTTCGTTGTCAGCATTGTTCATTCCTCCTGCAATGAACGCCCGACAAACAGGTTGCTATCGCTATTATAACGCTCCTTCATTTCCTTGCCACCAGGCGGCTTTACGGTTTCCGACTTAATTAAGCGTGTCATTTTGTCATAGAGCAGTTCGGAGCCACCGCAGGAAGTTTCAATTTCAAAGACCGTCCCGCCGATTTTGTAATGGACAATTTCGTGCAGGGGGTTGCCCTTTTTCGGCAAGAAATTTTCGCGTTTCGTTTCTCGCTTCTTTTCCATTCCTTTCCCGTCCTTTCCTTGATATTGAGTAGGAAGCAAGCACAGAAAATGGGTACCCACTTGCCCTTTTCGGCTTATTGGGAATATCCCAAACCCTCTGTTCCTCTTACTCATTATCCCGTCTGTAAAGGCCGATTTGTTGCATTCTGCTCCTCACTATATGAAAATCCGAAAAATATATTGACTTACCAGGCGATTTGTGATATATAGAATAAAAAGATATGTTTCTGCCGAGAAACGCTTATTTTTGCTCCATTAGGCCATTGAAGGAGTAAAAGTAGGCGTTTATTTTTTATGGATTATGGAGGTCTATATGGTATTTCGAGAAATGAGAAGAAAAAAGCAGGTGCTATCTCAAAAAGAAGTTGAGGATATTCTGCATAAGGGGACATCTGGTGTGCTTGCCCTCTTAGGCGACAATGATTATCCCTATGCCGTTCCAATCAGTTATGTGTATGACGACGGAAAAGTCTATTTTCACAGCGCAAAAAGCGGTCATAAAATAGACGCTATTCAAAGGACTGCAAAAGCGTCGTTTTGTGTGATTGATAAAGATTTGATTGTGCCGGAGGAGTACACGACTTATTTCAGAAGTGTAATTGCTTTTGGACGAATACGGATAATCGAAGATGATAGCGAAAAAAGAGCAGCGATAGAAAAATTGGCAATGAAATATGCGCCGGAAGATACTGCCGCAAACCGCGATTATACTATAAGCCTCGAGTGGAAGCTTCTTTGTATGTTGGAAATGACAATCGACCATGTTACAGGAAAAGAGGCGATAGAACTTGTAAAAGAAAGGGAAAATAAGTAAATAGACTGTAAATAAAATCAGCCCGCCGGGGTTTCATTTTATTGTGTAGTAGGCCAGCGTTACACAAACGCTGGTCTTTTTTTATTTGTTAGGAGGATTGATTATCATGTATGAAGGCAAACCACACACTTTATTTGCCAAATATGCCGTACCGCAAATGATTGGATTGCTGTTTAACTCGGTCTATATGATTGTTGACGGTGTATTCATTGGCAATCGACTTGGTCGCGATGCTATGGCCGCCGCTGCTGTTTCTGTTCCGCTTGTCGAGATACTGATTGCGTTGTCCATGGCGGTTGCCACAGGCGCAGGCGTTTTGATTTCCTCACATCTCGGTCAAGGTGAAAAAGAAAAGGCACGTCACATTTTTAGCCTTGCCGCCTTATGTACGGCTGTTATGGGACTGCTGATTAGCGTATTGGGAAATATTTTTATCCACCCGCTTGCTGAACTTTTAGGCTCAACTCCGGTTATTCATGATGAAGCAATCAGTTATATGTGGTATATCGTTACTTTTTCCCCGTTCCTGCTTTTTAGTTTCTTGTTAAGCGGTCTGGTGCGTAATGATAACCGTCCAAAACTTGCCATGTTCGCTCTCATGTTTGGCTCTGTATCAAATATTGTTTTGGACTATGTGTTTATGTACCCTTTGAACTTGGGTATTGCCGGTGCAGCCTTGGCTACCGCACTTGGCCCTATTTTCAGCGTTTTAATTATGCTGCCCCACTTTATGTTTAAGCGCGGCGATTTGTACTTAACGAAATTCAAATTGAAATGGCGGAGCGTTTGCTCGGTCTATGTACTTGGCTTCCCGTCCTTTATCATGGAGTTTACCATTGGCATTATTACCTTTGTATATAACTTTGCCATCGTGCATTATGGTTTTGGAGAAATCGGACTTGCGGCTTACCTTGTAATTGGCTATCTAATGTTAATTATTTTGACGTTGTTTCTTGGCATGGCGCAGGGCTTGCAACCCGTGTTTAGTTATTTTATGGGAACAGGAGAAGAAAAACGGAGCAAATCTCTGCTTGGTTTTTCCCTTAAAGCATTTTTAGCGATAGGTATTTTGTGCTATATCTTGATTGTTTTCTTCTCCCGCGGCTTTTTCTCTATTTTTAACCCGGGAGATATTGAACTAATCAACTTTATGGAAAGTAAAAGCCTACCTTACTTTTCCGGCTTCTTCCTTGCGGGATTTAATATTTTAATGATTTCCTATTGGCAGGCAAACGAGAGAACAAGTAAAGCCCTTACGGTATCTCTATCCCGTAGCGTAATATGGCCGCCAATTTTAATTGCCGTTCTTCCGCTGATTTTTGGCAGCGAAGCCGTATGGATCTGCCATTCTATCAGCGAAGTTATGACGGCGGTTACAGCAGGTGTTTTGATTGTTTATTTCAAGCGTAAAAAAGAAAATCAGAAAGTTGGATTTTAAGGAGGGGACACGATATGAAGCGAATTATTACCATAGGCCGCGAATTTGGAAGCGGCGGGAGAGAAGTCGGCAGACGTTTAGCCGAAAAACTGAATGTTGCCTATTATGACCGTGAGATTGTTGATGAATTGATGAAACGAACTCAATTAGCGGAAAGTTATGTGTTGCAAGTGGAGGAAAGCAGGCCCCTGCCGCTGTTGCCAATAACAACTGCTCGCACTTTTGGTATTCCTATCAACTACCCGTTGGAAAACCGTCTGTCTATTTATAAGCAGGAAAGCGAAATAATCCGTGAAATGGCAGAGAAATCAGATTGTATCATTGTGGGACGGTGTGCGGACTACATTTTGCAAGACTTGAAACCTTTTCGGCTATTTATATATGCCGATATGTGTTCTAAAATTGCTCGTTGCAGAGAAAAAGGAGCCGACGCAGCGGCGGTGACGGATAAAGAATTACAGCAAAAAATTATGTCTATTGATAAGAAAAGAGCGCGTTACTACCAATTTTATACGGAGCAAAATTGGGGAGATAAAGCAAACTACGATTTATGCGTTAATACAACCAATACCGAAATCAAGAAAATCGCCGCTGCCATAGAGAAGTTTATCGTTTAGCAGTGTTGGGGGTGTCAATATGCCTGTATTTCGTGATCTTTCTTCATATACCCTACGGTTAAAGATTTTGTAAAAAGGCGGGCAGTCAAGATCACACAGGGGATTAAATAAGGTTCCAAGCAACTGTGCAATCTGACTCTGAGACATATTTCGCTTTTTTGGATCTCGCGCAAAGGGGACACCTCCCCAAAATATATTGGCGCTTCTCAGTGGCAGTTTTTTTAAGTTGGTCGCCGTAGGCCGAGAGCCGTTTTCCCTGATAGGAACAAACATTGGCCTATAGCAGCGATATACCAGGGGAATACCCTGAAAGATGGAATGGCGAACTTCATTAACAAATGATCTGGTTCAGAAAAAAGCATTCTAATTCCCTCTCAAAGTTTTGCACAGGAACAAGAAAATTAATGTCTTTTAAAGCACTGTACCGCAAAGTAAGACAGTAATTTCATCCGAAAGCGCACTGTTCTCCAAAATCGCAAGCGTCGAAGAGATGTCCTTTTTCAGTATTGCGGTGCGTCCGCCAGCTTTTCCTGCCATAGCTCGAACAACGCTTCGATATCGCTTCTGAATTCGGCTTCGGTCTGCGTCTCCTTTTGGGTCAGCTCCTCCAATACCTCAAAAACGAATGCCCGGCCATCGTTCCGCCAGTCCGCCTGCAGGGCGTGGTCGGTGCAGGAACCGGTCATCTGCGCGAACTGGAAGCGGTTTTCGCTGCCGCGCAGGTCGAGCGTACGGCGCAGCAGGATGCGTCCGGTCTGTGTGTTGCGGATCTGGAAAACTCCGCCCTGCTGGCGGCGCGCCTTGTAAGCCGCCACGGCTTCACGCCGCTGCTGCTTTTCCATGGTAAGGCCCTCCTTTCTTTTGGATTTACTAAATTACTAATTTACTAATATTATAGCGCTGGGAACGGTGTTTGTCAATGAAAAATCCCCCGCCTGCCGGCGGGGGAAATCGAGTGGCTTTATTTGCGGAGGAATTTGACCGCACTCATAGCGGCCTGCGCTCCGTCTGCCACGGCCTTGGCGACCTGTAGCAGCCCGCCGGTGCAATCTCCGGCCGCAAACAGGCCGGGGACTGCGGTTGCCATGCCGGCATCGGTCTGGATACGGCCGTTTTCAAGCTGGGCGCCCAGCTTACGGGCAAAATCCGCGCTGCCTGCCGTGCCATAGGCGATGAACACACCGTCCGCCGGCAACGGTTCGCCGCTTTCGAAGGCGATCTGCGTCACCCGATCGGTACCTCCGACCGCCGCGACCGGACGGGTATCGACTGACAGGCCGGCGGGGACAGCCGCCTGCGGCGCGCCGCCCGCTGTCAGCAGCGTAACAAAGGACGCGACCGGCAGCAGGGTGCGCGCCTCCTCCAGCGCATACTCTCCCTGTCCCAGCACAGCGACCGGCTTGCCGCGGTAAAAGAAAGCGTCGCATACCGCGCAATAGCTGACGCCGCGCCCCTCAAATTCCAGTACGCCCGGGATTGGAGGGACTGTGCGCGGCGCGCCTGTTGCCAGAATAACCGCGTCCGCGGGGAACGCGCCGTCTGTGGATTTGACGGAAAAGCCGGCTTCCGCGTATTCGATACCGGTGACCTCGGTTTCGGTCAGGGTCACGCCCAGACGGGCGGCCTGGGCGCGGCCGCGCGCCAGCAGGTCGGGACCGGAAAGCGGCTCGGCAAAGCCGAAATAATTCTCGATTTTTTCCGTCCTGCCCAGCGCGCCGCCATCCTTATACAATACGGTGGTTGGGATGTTCGCCCGCGCGGCATAGATCGCGGCGCTCAGTCCGGCCGGCCCGCCGCCGATAATGAGGATAGATGGCATAACGGCTCCTTTCGTTTATCCGGCGGTTTGCGCGTCGAACCACTCCTGATAAGCGGTTTGCAGCCTGTTCAGCAGGGCGGCGTCGCGGCCGCCGACCGGCCGGCCGTCGATCTCGCTGACCGCAATACAGTGCGAGCCGGTGGACAGGATCATGATTTCATCCGCCTGCAGCAATTCATCGACCGTGAACGGCGCGACGCGCGACGGGATGCCGAGCTTACCGCACAGCTCAAGGAAGTGCTTGCGCGTGATGCTGGGCAGGATCAGCTCGTCCGCCGGCGGGGTGCAGAACACACCGTCCTTGAGCATCGCAAGGCCGGAATGGGCGCCCTCGGTCACGCGCTCGCCCCGATGGAACACGACCTCGTCGCAGCCGGCCTCGGCTGCTTGCTGCATGGCCATGCAGTTGGGGATGAGGTTGAGCGTTTTGATGTTACAGTGCAGGAAGCGGGTGTCCTCAACCGTAATCAGCTTGTAGGGCCTGTCCTGCCGGTCGAGGCCGCACGGCTCGGAAAAGGCCATCAGGGTGGATTTCGCGCCTTTGGGGAACGCGTGCATGCGGTGCGCCGCCGCGCGGGTGGACTGCCAGTAGAGCATATGCGGCGCGTCCGAATCCAGACGGGCGACAAGGTCGTTCAGCACGGCGGCGAGTGCGTCCCGCTCCATCGGCGGGTCGATGCGGAGCAGCGCCAGGCTGTTATAAAAGCGGTCAAGATGGTCCGCGAGCGCGAATATTTTTTTGTTCCGCACCATAGCGGCGTCGTAAACACCGTCGCCAAAGTAAAGGCCGCGGTCGGTGATCGGTGCGCGTATCTCGTCGATGCGGCCGATCGCGCCATTGTAGTAGGCAATATCTTTCATAGGGGAGGCCTCCTTTCTCTCTGTGATTCCAGTATAACGGCTTTGGACGGGCTTTGCAAGAGCGGCTGAAATATGATAGAATAACAAAACAGAGGGAGGGATAACGCATGAAAACACTGCTGCACATCTGCTGCGCGCCCTGCTCGATCGCCTGCATCGACACGCTGCGACAGGAGGGCATCGAGCCGGTGGGCTTCTGGTACAACCCGAATATCCATCCGTTTACGGAATATAAGATGCGCAAGAACACGCTGGTCGAGTATGCGAAAAGCATTGACCTCAAGCTGGAGATCGAAAATGAATACGGCCTGCGGCGGTTTATCGCGGGGGTGTACCCCAATTTTGACAACCGCTGCGCCTTCTGCTATACCCTGCGGTTTGAAGAAACCGCACGCTATGCGGCGGAGCATGGGTTTGACCAGTTCACGTCCACGCTGTTCGTCAGCCCTTACCAGAATCATGCGCTCATGCGCGAGGCGGCCGAGCGGGCGGCGGAAAAATACGGCGTGCAGTACCTGCACAGGGACTTTTCGCCCCGCTTCCGCGAGGGGCAGGACAGAGCGCGCGAGCTGGGCCTGTACATGCAGAAATACTGCGGCTGCATCTTCTCGGAAGAAGACCGCTATAAAAAGAAGCCGAAAAAGAAAAAGCCGGAAGCGGACGCTTTACAAACCGCGGAAAAGCTGGTATAATACTTTCTGTACCCGCGCCCGTAGCTCAGCTGGATAGAGCGTTGGACTCCGACTCCAAAGGCCGTGCGTTCGAATCGCATCGGGCGTACCACGAAAAGCCGCTTGTTTGAAAGAACAGGCGGCTTTTTTTGCTTTGCGCACTGCCATGACATAATATTTTTTTCCACTGATGCTGCGAAATAATTATCATATGATAATGCTGGCCGAAAATGATTCGATTATAATGATAATGTGAATCAAGCAAAGGGGTATTTGGAAATGACGATCTTGGAATTCCTGAGCGATGCACTGCTTTTGCAGGATGATGAACTGAATCAGCGGCTGCTTCCGCTTGTACATGTGCGCCACCTGAAAAAGGGCGAGCTTTTGATCCGTGAAGAGGATATGCAGACCAACGTATACTTCCTCATGAATGGGGTGCTGCGCGGCTATTTCATTGACGGAGAGGGGTGCGATATCACCGATTGCTTCTGCGTCCACTGCGGACAGGCCGCGATGTCCTGTCTCAGCCTGGATGCGCCTTCGCCGATCAGCATAGAAGCAGTGACAGAAAGTGATATCCTATCCATACCGGTAGCGGTGGCAGTACCGCTGCTGCAGACCGAGCTGCCGCTGATCCATATGTACAACCGGATGCTGCTTTCCGCGCTTTCTATGCATTGGGAGCTGAAAACGCTCAAATACCAATGCACCGCCATGCAGCGCTATCAATGGTTTTTGCAAAACTACCCGGGGCTGATCGATACGGTCAGCAACAAGCATATTGCTACGTTTTTGGGAATGACGCCCGTAACGCTCAGCCGCCTGCGCCGCGAGCTGCGGGAGAACGGGCTGGATGCGGACAGGGCAAGCGACTCACCATCAGACACCCTCGCTTACGGGGGGGGGGGGTATAATTTATGAAAAAAAGAGTAATCAGCCTGATTTTGACCTGCGCCCTGCTGGTTGGCATGCTGCCGGTGTGGGCGCTCGCGGCATATCAGCGCGCACAGCCGGAAATCTGGGACGGCACGGTTGCGGAAAGCTATGCCGGCGGCAGCGGAACTCAAAAAGACCCTTACCTGATCGCAAACGGCGCGCAGTTGGCAAAATTCGCACAGGCGGTCAATAACGGTACATTTGGCATGCGCTATGCGGCGCTGACCAATGATATCTACCTCAATGATACGAGCGACTGGCAGAGCTGGGATGAAGACACCGCGCCGAAAAACCATTGGACGCCAATCGGCAATGTAACCAATACATTTTATGGACAATTGGACGGAAGGGGCTATGCCATCCGTGGTGTGTACATCAATCTGCCGGAGCAGGAAAAGGTCGGGCTTTTTGGGGTTATTCGAAAGTTGGATAGCTGGACGAATGTACTAAATCTTTCGCTGGAAGAATCCCTGATTATCGGAAAGGAAAATGTTGGGGGTATTGCAGGTTTTGCAAGATGGTCCAATATGGGAAGATCTTCAACTATTTCCAATTGCCATAATGACGCTACCGTGCAGGGAGTCAATCGTGTAGGTGGAATTTTAGGCGGCGTAGAAGACACCCTGTATGTTGATATTACAATTGATAAAAGTTCGAACAGCGGAACAATCAATGGAGATTATGAGACGGGGGGCATTGCTGGTTATTGTGATGTATTCCGGATAAAAAACTGCTATAATGTTGGCACTATCACCGGCGAACATGACATTGGCGGGATCGTGGGGCTTGCACATAACAGCGTGAGTGATTGCTGGAATCTGGGCAATGTGTTCGGCCGCACCAAAAATGTCGGCGGTGTTGCCGGTGCGATGACAAACCGGCTGTCGCCTACCACCTCTGTGACAATTGAACGCTGCTTCAACGCCGGTGCAGTTTCCGGAGAGTATGATGTCGGCGGCATTACCGGATACATGACCGCGCAAACTGGATACAAATCCAATGTCAATAACTGCTATAACACCGGCACGGTGACGGCAACGAAAAAGGCGGCGGGTATCGTTGCAACAACAGCTAATACGGTGCGCCTGAACGGCGTTTATAATGCTGGTACGGTGCAGGGCGAGCCTGTGGCTATGCTGAGCGCAAGCGCCAGGCTGAATTACTCCTGCTATCTGGATGAAACAGGCACGGCGACTGACGCGCAGGCCAGAACCGCGCGCGAGCTGAAAAAGCAGAAGACCGTGTATGAGCTGAACGGCGACAGCGACGTTTGGGTCCGCGACACCGGCTACTACAACAGCGGCTATCCGTTGATTTCCACGATTGACTACTCGGTTTATGCGCAGTATGTACCCATGACAACGCCGGACCCGCCGATCGGCACAGCGGAATTCAGCCAGGCGGAGTATGAAGTGGATATTTACAATGAGGTAACGATGTTCGTGCAGATCGATACGGAGGTCGAGCTGACGCAGGCGGATATCGAATGGTATTCCTCAAATGAAACGGTCGCGCCGCTTGTTCCGGAGCAGCAAAGCTTTCTGGAACTGACCGAGGAAGAACAGGCCGCGCTGGGCTACCGGTATCTGGCCGGAATCAAGATCGCCTGTGAGAATGCAGGCAGCAGCGTGGTTTCCTGTGCAATTGATAACATCGGCGACCGGTGCCGCCTTGTCGTCGGGCAAGAAACGCCGGATTTCGACCTGAGTCTGTTCCGCGCCACGGTACAGTTTGCGGAAAAGGCGGATGGAAGCTTCCAGGACCAAACCACATATAGCGACCTGATCTACAACGATACCCCCGGTGAAACCGTGCTTCAGCTTCTGGAGGAAGGCGGCTTTATCGATTACGCTAAGTGGTGGACGGCGCTGGAAAACTGCTGGGCCATGTACGATGATATTTCCCAGGTGCATCAGCTGGCCAATGTAAAGGAAAAGGATATCTATGCCGGCGTGCTGATAGCGATGCTGCAGACAGCCGACGAGAGGATATTCAGCAAAATGATCAGCACGGCCCAAAAGATTTTTGATGAGGATCGCAAGAGTGAGCTCGTCAAAGAAACCGTGTCCTTTTTTAATGACGTCTTAGAAAAGAATGTGGACACGCAAGCGGGCTGGGACAGCCTGACCGAAAAGGAGGTGGGGCGGCTGAAGGTTCTGACGTATGAGAAATTGGGGAAATTTTATCATACTGTGAACTTCTTCGACACGGTCTTTAATTCGGTCGATAAAGTGTTAGAGCGCGCCAAATCACTGGACGGATATGTGGATGACCTGTTCAACGCGCTGGCGCTGGCCGAAGCCTGTGACGAACGGATTAATATTATGGAACGTATGCTGGCCGCCAGTCCGGAGGGGTCCCAGCTGCGCGCCGCGATTGAGGAATGTCTGGAACTCATGAAGGGCAGCACGGAGAACGCATTGGTCAATTTCATGGAAAAGAGCTGTGCGACAGCCGGTATCCAGGCGGCCGGCTATCTGCTGAATGAGTTCATTTGGAAAAATATCAAGCTGGCCATGTCGCCGGAGCTGGAAACTATCCATGCCGCTTATAAAGGGATGGTGTTTGTCGTCAATTTGCTGACGGATAATGACAAGAAGATTGAACAGATGAGCAAGCTGGCGGCCACTGTAATCGTGGAATCGCTGCTGAACCAGGCGTATTCGGACACCAAAAACGAATTCCTGACGGGAATACAGGCGGATGAAGAAGAAAACATCAAGCTTGCCAAAAATTATCTGGCCGCTGTCGATCTGGGATACAGCGCGCTGCTCCAGGATTGTGATGAGGCCATCCGCTATTACGAAATCTGTAAGGATGCGCCTTTCGTGGGGGATGAACCGTTTGACAAATTAATCGAGCAGGTGAACGGGCAAAAGGACGGCTATGATGCGCGCTTTGAGGAATCCCAGACCGGCTGGATCGAATTTTTGAAGGACAATGAGAAGTATCAGGCTCTGTATGAGCAGTATAAGCGGCTGGAAGAATGGCAGGCCAGAAAGTATACCGTCGCCTGTCCGGTGGACGTTTATGTATACCAAAGCGGCAACCAGGAGCCGGTAGCGTGGGTGAAGGATAACCAGCCCGGCTGTGCTGAGGGCAGCATGATCTCGGTCATTGTCGAGGGCGACCAGAAGACCTTTTTGTTCTATGACGATACACAATACGATTTCCGTTATGTCGGAAACGGCGACGGCGACATGGATGTGACGATTCAGGAGTTTGATCAGGTGGGGGCGCTCGCCCGCACAGTCGCCTATACCGCGTTGCCGCTGTCCGTAGGGCAGGTCTACACCTCGCAGGAAACCAAGGGCGCGGGTGCGGCGATTTCTTATACGATGACACAGGAGCAGACAGGCAGCGACACGGACCGGCCCATAACTCCTGCTGTGGACACCCAGACCGATCCCAAGTATCAGGCGGATATCGTGCAGGGCAGCTTCTGGATCGGCAATACGGTGGCCGTTTCGGCCGAGGTGTGCGCCAACGAAACCCTGGAAATCTATGCCCATGTCCCGACGGGGTACGAGTTCGTTCGCTGGGAGTCGGAAACGGGCAAGGCCGAATTTGCCGATGCATCGGCCAGTGAAACCAGCGTCCGCATGCCGGCTGCCGATGAAACAATTACGGCTGTCCTGCGGGAGCTGCCTGCCCCGCCGGACGAGCAACCCCAGCCCCCCGCAGGCGGGACCGGCGGTGGCTCCACTGGCGGCGGTACGGCGGGCTACACGGTCAGCCTACCGTCCGATGTGAAGAATGGCTCTGTTTCCGTCAGCCCGAAAAACGCCGCTGAAAATGCAACGGTCACCATTACGGTGAAACCGGATGCCGGCTATGTGTTGGACACCCTTACCGTCACCGCCGGGGATGGCAGCAAGCTCGCAGTAACCAAGGTTAACGACACCCAATATACCTTCCGGATGCCAGCCTCCCAGGTCAGCATCGAAGCGGCCTTCAGGCAGACATCTGCGGAGCCGGTCAATCCGTTCACCGATGTTTCAGCGAACCAGTATTACTACGACGCGGTGCTGTGGGCGCTTGCAAACGGGATCACGAATGGCACGTCCCCCACGACCTTCGAGCCGGATGCAGGCGTATCGCGGGCGCAGATGGTAACCTTCCTGTGGCGTGCGTCCGGCTCGCCCCAGGCGGCGGGAACGAATCCGTTCACCGATGTCGAGCGCGGCGACTACTACTATGACGCGGTCCTCTGGGCGGCGGCCAACGGCATCACCAACGGCACTTCGGCGGCTGCGTTCAGCCCGGGCGAACCGGTATCCCGTGCGCAGGCAGTCACCTTCCAGTGGCGCGCAGCCGGTTCTCCGGCGGTGTCCGGCGGCAGCTTTACGGACGTAGCGGCTGATGCCTACTACGCAAGTGCGGTAGCTTGGGCGGTCGAGAACGGGGTTACCAACGGCACGGCCGCAACCACCTTTGAACCTGACGCCAAGGTATCCCGTGCGCAGGCGGTCGCATTTCTGTATCGTGCGGCGAGTTGAGCGCTTGCGGAGACACACCTGATTTGCAAGGGTATAACTTGATGACGGTACATCGTTTCAGCAAAAAGGCTTCTGGCTTTTGGGCCAGAAGCCTTTTGCTGTTTGCCGATTGCTCCGATCAGAGGCGCCGCGAACGATATCCGCACGCCGGCAAGTGGTTTGCGGCAGCCGCAGGCTCGGTTGTGGATGGCATGGAGGATGAACAGGCTGTCCGCTTCAGGGCAAAGTGCGCCCTCTGCAGATACCTGGGGCAATTCTAAAAAACGGCTGCTTGTGCAGCCGTTTTTTTATCATTCAAAACATCTTCTTAACCACACTGTCCGCCACCGTACGGCGAAGCTGGTCCACAATATCCGGATCCGCGTCTTCGGTACTGGCATAGACCTCAACCGCGGCTTGGACCACCTGGATAGAGCGTCCCATCAGCCGGATCTTTTTTGACGAGTGCAGCGCGTCCAGAAGGCCTTGGGCCATTTCGCGGCTCGGTTCGCGCATGCATTGCTGGGCAAACGCTTTCACGAGGTTGTGCGGCCGCAGGCTGGACCCGCCGAGGATCAAAAGAAGGGCGCCGGGGCCGGCGAAAATCAGGCTGACAGCCAGCATGGAGGTGCCGAAAATGAAATTGGCGCCAATGCCGATTGCCAGCAATGCGCCGCCGATAACCTCAAACCGGATCGCAGCCGCGCGGAAGCGCTTGTAATAAGACTGTTCTGTTGCATGGTCCATTGGAAATTGCTCCTCTCAGCATATTAAATAATATCTGTGTCGCTGCGGAACCGCAGGATCGTGGTCAAAGCGGACTGCTTGGAAAATTCCAGATGCTGCAGCATCGCGGATGCGGCAAGCTCCCAGTTCCGCGCAAGGCAGGCGTCAGCAATCTGCGCATGCTCCTCCATTGATTCCTGCAGGCGGCGGTCAATGGACTGACCGCTCATGATGCGCAGCCGGATATTCTGCGTTTGAATGCGTGCATACAGGTCAAGCAGATAATCATTCTGCAGGGCGGAAATCAGGAAAAGATGGAACCGGTCGTCCAGTTCATAGAAATCCGGACAATTATTGGTCGTTTCAAAGTCGTGAAAGATTTGGGAGAAGCGCTCAATCTCATGCCGGTTGATGTTGTCGCCGCAGGTGCGCAGCGCGTATGGCTCGACCAAGGTGCGCACCTCAAAAATCATGCGGATATCGCTGACGGTGATGCCGGACACAACGATGCCGCGCTTGGGAAACACCTTGAGCAGACCCTCCTGTGCCAGGCGGCTGATCGCCTCGCGGACAGGTGTGCGGGAAAAACCAAGCTCCTCCTGCAGCAGGGATTCGCTGAGCAGCTGGTTTGGGGCATATTCGCACGAAGTGATTTTGTTTTTGATAAAATGGTAAGCTTTGGACTGCATTGAGGGCTCTTTTTTGGCTGCCATAATCCGCACCTCCGAAAGAGTATATAAATTAATTATATTGCGCTTTCTCGTAATATGCAATAGGGATACAAGCAAAAATGGATTGTTAATTTAGACATAATGCCTGCTCGTAAATTAGGCAATCTTACAATTTTGTTTGTTTTTGATAAAAGGCGATTGACAATAACGGGATAGGGGGATAGAATGGTTGCGTAAGATACATCTGGGATACAAGTTGTAGCCCAAACTGCGGCGCGCGCAGTGCAGCGTCCGGACACCGTGGTCCGGAAAATGTCGGTTTGGAGGGATTCCGTTAAAGATGAAAGCAATCTGCATAGAAAAGCCAGGGAAAGTCGTCCTCAAGGAAATTGAAAAACCGGTAAGGAAGCCGGGGGAAGCGTTGCTCAAGCTTCTGTACGGGGGAATCTGCGGAAGCGACCTCGGTTCCTATCGGGGTGCGAACGCATATGTATCGTATCCGCGCATACCGGGACACGAGTTTTCGGCGGAGATCGTGGAGATCGACGAAAACGAGGAAGGGCTTAAGCCGGGCATGATCGTAACCTGTAATCCGTATTTCAACTGCGGGACATGTTATTCGTGCAAGAGAGGCCTGGTCAATGCCTGCACAGACAATCAGACGATGGGCGTACAGCGCGAGGGCGCGTTCGCAGAATACATCACCATGCCGGTCGAGCGCATTTACGACGGCAAGGGGCTGGACCCCAAGGTGCTGACGCTGATCGAGCCGTTCTGCATCAGCTACCACGGCGTGCAGCGGGCAAACGTCAAGGCGGGCGAAAAGGTGCTGGTCGTCGGCGCTGGCACGATTGGCGTGCTGGCCGCGGTCGCAGCCAAAGCCAAGGGAGCCGAGGTAACAATCTGCGATATTGCGCCGGATAAGCTGGAATACGCATACCAGACTTTTGGCCTGGATCACAAGCTGGTCAATGAATCGCCGGAGGCGTTCGCAAAAGGCGTCGCCGCGCTGACCGACGGGAATGGGTTCGATGTAACGATCGAGGCGGTCGGCATGCCGAACACCTTCCAGAACTGCATCGACGCGGCCTGCTTTGGCGCGCGCGTGGTGCTGATCGGGGTTTCCAAGCGCAACATCGAAGACTTTTTCTTCACGATCATCCAGAAAAAAGAGCTGAATATTTACGGCTCGCGCAACGCGATGAAAAAGGACTTTGTGGAGCTGATCGATCTGGTGAAAGCGGGCGGCGTCGATTTGGAGAAGATCGTCACCAACACCTACAAATGGACGGACGCGCCGCAGGCGTTTGAGGAGTTTTCCGCCAATGCCGGCAAAATGCTGAAAGTTGTGATCGACTTCACCTGAAGAACCGATGCGCGGCGGTGAAGTGAAATAAAGAAATGAGAAAAGGAGAATCAACATGAAAACGAAATGGACAAAGAGAATGCTGGCCACCCTGCTTTGCGGAGCGATGATGGCAGGCCTTGCGGCGTGCGGTAGCAGCACGGACACGGCGGCGGACGACGGCACGGCGGGGAACGACGCTGCGGCGGACAGCACGGGCGCTGTCGTCACGATCAACGTCGGCTATGAGAACGCGACCACCGAGCCGGCGGCACAGGCGGCTGAGAAGTGGAAAGAGCTGGTTGAGGAGAAGTCCGGCGGCTCGATTCAGCTTGAGCTGTTCCCGAACTCCACCCTGGGTAAGAAAAACGACCTGATCGACCAGATGTTGATGGGTGAAAACGTGATCACGGTTGCGGACGGCGCGTTCCTCGCGGATTACGGCGTGCCGGATTTCGGTATCTTCTATGCGCCGTATACCTTTGAGAGCTGGGATGAACTGTGGGCTGTGCTGGACAGCGACTGGTACGCTGACCTGTGCGACCAGCTGGCAAGCGCCGGCGGCCTGCGTGTGCTGACCTCCAACTGGATTTACGGCGCGCGCGACATCCTCTCCATCAAGGAAGTCCACACCCCGTCCGACCTGTCCGGCCTGAAGCTGCGCGTATCCTCCAACGATCTGTCGGTCAGAAGCTTTGAGGACCTGGGCGCAACGCCGGTCGGCATGGATATGGGCGACGTTTACCAGGCCATGAGCGGCGGCACGATCGACGCGGTCGAGAACCCGATCACCTCCCTCTACAACCGTTCCTTCCAGGAGGTTGCCAAGTACCTGACCAAGAACGAGCACATCCTGGCCACCTCGATGTGGATTTGCGGCGAGTCCTTCTTCACCACCCTGACCGAAGAGCAGCAGCAGATTCTGATGGAGTGCGCGGACGAAGCAGGCCTGTACAACAACGAGCTGTACGACGCGGCAACGGAAGAAGCCGAGCAGGGCATGAAGGACGCGGGCGTAACCGTTATCGAGCTGACCGACGACGAGAAGGCACAGTGGGTTGAGGCTGCGCAGAAGTTCTTCGACGAAGCCTCCAGCACCTTGGGCTGGACCGAAGGCCTGTACGACACCGTGAAGGGGATTTCGACCGGCGCCGCTGCATAACACGACAATAACACATAATCTGTTTTCTTCGCTGGGAGAAGCGGGTCGCTGATCCGCTTCTCCTCCCCGCGGGGACGGAATATGTGCGAAAAGATGCGTTAATAGAAGAGAGATCGGAGGTAAAACGCATGAAGCAACAGCGCAATTGGAAATTCCTGCTGCTCAACATCGACGTGGCGATTGCGTCCATTGCGATGTGTGTGCTGGTAGGCCTTACCTTTGCCGGCGTAGTTGCACGCTATATTTTGGGCTCCCCCTTTACCTGGATCGAGGAGATTCAGGCGGCCATGATCGTCTGGGTGATTTTCGGCGCGGCCGGCGCTGCGTTCCGCACCGGCAACCATGCGGCGATCGAGGTGTTTTTTGAGTTTTTCCCCAAATCGGTAAAGAACATAATCAACATCCTGATCCTGCTCGTAACCATTGTCACGCTGCTGTTCCTGGGCTACCTGTCCATACAGTACATGATGGTGTTCGCAAACAGCGGCCGCACCACCGCGGTGCTGCACATTTCCTATATTTTAATTTACTGCATTGTACCGGTATCCTGCATCTGGCAGATCTTCAACTTTATACTGGTGAATTTCTTCCATTATTCCGAGCAGGAGACCATTGAAGCGATTACGGAGGAAGAGTTCGAGGAGGCGAAGAAAGAATGAATATCATTGGTATCTCCTGCATCCTTTTGCTGGTTATGCTTTTCCTGAAGGTACCGGTGTATATCTCGGTGCTGGCGGCCTCGGCGATCTATTTCCTCGGCAATCCGGCAACCAACGCAACGATTTTCGCCCAGCAGACGCTGGCCGGCGCACAGGGCCTGTCCCTGCTGGCGATCCCGTTCTTCGTCATGGCGGGCGTATTCATGAACTATACGGGCGTTACGCGCCGCATCATGGACTGCTGCGCCGTCCTGACCGCGCGCATGCCCGGCGGCCTGGCGCAGGTCAACATCCTGCTGTCCACGCTGATGGGCGGCCTGTCCGGCTCCTCGCTCGCGGACGCAGCGATGGAGGCTAAGATGCTCGTCCCCTCCATGGAGGCGCACGGTTTCTCCAAGGCGTTCTCGACCGTTATCACCGCGGCCTCCGGCATGGTCGTGCCGCTGATCCCGCCCGGAACCGGCCTGATTATTTACGCCTGCATCAATAACATCTCGGTCGGCCAGCTGTTCGTCGCGGGCATCGGCCCCGGCCTGTTCCTGACCGTCACGCTGATGATCTTCACGCACTTTGTATCCAAAAAGCGCGGCTACAAGCCCATGCGCACGACCAAGATTCCGGCGCATGAAAAGTGGGATGCGATCCGTCCGGCGATCCTGCCCATGCTGCTGCCGATCATCATTATCGGCGGCGTGCGTATCGGCGTGTTCACCGCGAACGAGGCCGGTACGGTTGCGATCGTTTACGCGCTGGCGCTCGGCGTGCTGTACCATGAGATGAAGCTCAAGAACTTTGCAAAGGGCTGCAAGGAAACGGTCACCACCACCAGCTCGATCATGCTGATCGTGGCGGCGGCGTCCTGCTTCTCCTGGGTGCTGACCCGCGAGCAGATCCCGCAGACGTTCGCCAACTGGATGACCAGCGCCATCGACAATAAATACATATTCCTGCTGGTCGTCAACATCTTCCTGATCATCGTAGGCATGTTCGTGGAAGGCAATGCGTCGATGATCGTACTCGGGCCGCTGCTGCATCCGGTTGCGCTGGCGTTCGGCATCGATCCGATCCACTTCGCAATGGTTTATATCTTCAACTGCACGATCGGTGCGTTCACCCCGCCGATGGGTACGCTGATGTTCGTCACCTGCGGCATTACCAAGTGTCCGACCAAGGACTTCATCAGGGAAGCGGTGCCGTTTTATATCCTGTTCGCGGCCGATATCCTGCTGCTGACGTATTTCCCGCCCCTGTCCACGTTCCTGGTCAACCTGATCTACTAAGAGAATAATTGATAGCAAATTGGCTAAGACCCGGTGCTGCTGCGGCCGCGATTGCGCGCTGGAGAAGGCCGGGTTTTGCCGCTGTTTGAATGGAGGGCTTTGCCATGAGAGAACGGCCGTTGGTCGCCGATTTAGTAAAGGATACTTTTGTGCCGAAGATGTTCCGCGTGCGTCAGAAATTCCCGCGTCCGCGCATCGATCCGGCGGATATACCGGATGTCATCCGCAGCCTGCTCAGCGAGGAAAAATTCGCCTCGCGCGTCAAGCCCGGTATGCGCATTGCCATCACCGCGGGTTCGCGCGGCGTGGCGAACGTCGCGCTGACCACCAAGTGCATCGCGGATTTTGTCAAATCCCGCGGCGCGCATCCGTTTATCGTGCCGGCGATGGGCAGCCACGGCGGCGCCACCGCCGAGGGCCAGCGGGAGATTCTGGCCGGCTACGGCATTGTGGAGGAATATGTCGGCTGTCCGATCATCTCCTCGATGGAGGTCAAGAAGATCGGCGTCAACGACGAGGGCGGCGACGTCTATATTGACAAAAACGCGGCGGAGGCGGACGGCATCATCCTGGGTTGCCGCGTCAAGCCGCACACCGCGTTCCGCGGGCCGTACGAAAGCGGCCTGATGAAAATGATGGCGATCGGCCTGGGCAAGCAGTACGGCGCGGAGGTCTGTCATGCGGAGGGCTTCAAGAACATGGCGAAAAACGTGCCGCTGTTCGGCCGCTGCATCCTGAAAAACGCGCCCATCCTGTTCGGCGTGCCGACGATTGAGAATGCGTTCGACGAGACCTGCAAGATCGTTGCGGTCGCGGCGGAGGATATCGACGCGGTCGAGCCTGAGCTGCTCAAGGAAGCGTTTTCCTATATGCCGCGCATCCTGGTCGATTCGTGCGACGTATTGATTGTCGATCAGATCGGCAAGAATTTCAGCGGCGACGGGATGGACCCGAACATCACAGGCACATTCTGCACGCCTTACGCGACCGGCGGTATCGATGCGCAGCGCGTGGCGGTGCTCGACCTGAGTCCGGAAACCCACGGAAACGGCATCGGTCTGGGCTATTCCAGCGCGACGACCAAGCGCGTGTTCGACCAGCTCGATCTCGCGTCCATGTACCCGAACGCGATCACCTGCACGGTGCTGGGCGGCGTGCGCATCCCGATTGTGATGGAAAGCGATAAGGAGACGATCCAGGTCTGCATCAAGAGCTGCAACGAGATCGACAAGTCCAACCCGCGCGTGGTGCGTATCCCGAACAGCCTGCATCTGGAGCATATCATGCTGTCCGAATCCTATCTGGAAGAGGCAAAGAACAACCCGCAGATGGAGATCGAGTCCGAGCCGGAATACCTGCCCTTTGACGAGGACGGCAACCTTTGGTAATGCGTTTTGAGGAGTGAAATATTAAAGATGGAAGAACTGAACTACAAAACAATAAAAGCGAGCGGATACAAGGGGTATATTCTGGAGGAAGCGCCGGAGAAGATCCTGCAGTTTGGCGAAGGGAATTTCCTGCGCGCGTTCGTGGACTACTGGTTCGATGTGTCGAACGAGCGCGTGGGCTGGAACGGCAAAGCGGTGCTGGTGCAGCCGATCGCGCAGGGGCTGGCGGAGCAGATCAACCGGCAGGAGGGGCTGTATACGCTGTACCTGCGCGGTCGGGAGAACGGGGAAAAGGTGGACCGGAAGCGCGTGATCTCGTCGGTGTCGCGGTGCCTGAACCCGTATGAAAAAGCGGGCTATGAGGCGATGATGCAGGTCGCGGAGTCGGACGATCTGGAATACATCGTGTCCAACACAACCGAGGCGGGGATCGTGTACGACCCTGCCTGCCGGCAGGAGGACTGCCCGCCGGCGTCGTTTCCGGCGAAGCTGACGCAGGTGCTGTACCGGCGCTGGCAGGCGGGGAAGAAGCCGGTGGTCATCCTCTCCTGCGAGTTGATCGACAACAACGGCAAAGAGCTGCAGAAGTGCGTGGAGCAGTACATCGGCCAGTGGGGCCTGGAAGATGCGTTCAGAGCCTGGTGCGGGAGCTGCACGTTCTGCTCGACGCTGGTGGACCGCATCGTGCCGGGGCGGATCAAGGACGCGGCGGAAGCGGCGCGCATGGAGGAGGAAAACGGCTACCATGACG